>JBFHIN010000062.1:0-8908 GCA_041596415.1 Crocinitomicaceae bacterium
ATTGTACCCCAGATCAAAACGCCTAAATAATATGCAATACGAAGATAATCTAGCAACAGAGAATTGGACAACTCCGCCATTCCCATGTCGTCAATAAAAAAACTCCAGAAAAGTTGTGTTGAAAGTAAATTCAAAGAAGATACTGTAAGAATTAGCAAGTAAAGCCCCCTATCCTTCTTAAAATTCCAGGCAACGAATAAACACGAGATGAAAAAAAATAATATTTCAAACAAGGGTAAGGGCAGTACGAACCCACCTTTTTCAATGAAAATATAAGAGGCATAAAAGATCAACGTAAGTAGGGCAATACGTATACTTTTTACTTCGCGGGTCATTTTTTCTTGGCGAGTGCTTGTTCAATATAGTCAAAGGTAGATAGAATGACCGGTTTACCGTCTACAACAGCCACGTCATGCTCAAAATGTGCACTTGGTTTACCGTCAGCAGTAACGATCGTCCATTTATCATCCAATTGTTCGACCTTTTCGGTTCCCATATTGATCATGGGCTCAATGGCAATGGTCAGTCCGTTCTGTATTTTCTTTCCTCTTCCTCTTCTACCATAATTCGGAACCTGAGGATCTTCGTGTAAAGTCTTTCCCAAGCCATGACCTACAAGATCTCTAACTACGCCATAGCCATGTTTTTCTGCATGTTGCTGAATGGCCCAACCTATGTCCTCAATACGGTTCGCAGTAGTGCATTGCTCTATACCTAAATACAAGCATTCCTTGGTTACTTCAAGTAATTTCTTCACTTCAGGCGCTACATTGCCCACTTCAAAAGTGTAGGCATGATCACCATAATAACCATTGAAAACAGCTCCACAATCAACCGAAACAATATCTCCATCCTCAAATGGTCTGTCTGTTGGCAAACCATGAACAACCTGTTCGTTCACGGATATCAACAAGGTGCTAGGACATCCATATAAACCTAGGAATCCAGGAATAGCTTGTTGAGAACGTATATATTCCTCTGCCATCTTATCCAAATATTTTGGCGTTACCCCGATGGCAATTTCCTCTGCTACTTTTCCTAATGTACGACTCACCACCTGAGCAGCTTCGCGCATTATTTCTATTTCTTCAGACGACTTGTATATAATCATGTGACGTGAAAATCTTGACATTTGACTGCAAAGATACAGCATTATCAAGCAATGTACAACCGGCATTATTCGTATAAATTAAAGATTTTATAAATCCCAACCCTATTTTTGATTAATTAACACTAGTACTATCATTTATTGGATGTTTTCTCAGTGAATATCTTCATTTTTGCAGCCTAAATCATGAACATATGACAACAGTTAACATATATCTTACATTTCAAGGAAATTGTTTGGAAGCATTCGATTTTTATAAATCTGTATTTGGCGGTGAATACCGCTATGTGGGAAGATTTGGAGAAATGCCCCCACAAGAAGGAATGTCCCCAATTTCTGATGATTTAAAAGATAAAATAATGCATATTTCACTTCCCATCAGTAAGGAAACGATCTTAATGGGTAGTGATACCGGAGGTGAATGGGCTAATTCAATTACCGTTGGAAATAACTTCTCCATTTCAGTGAATACCGATCAAGTAGAAGAAGCAAAAAGAATTTTTGCAGCCTTGTCTGAGGGTGGAAACATAACTATGCCAATGGAAAAAACATTTTGGCAAGCTTACTTTGGTATGTTGACCGATAAATTTGGTATTAACTGGATGGTAAACTGCGAACTGCCTGAGCATAAAACCTTTGAGGAGGAGCATAAATAATATGCAGACGAAAATTTTCAGAAGCATTTGACAGATAAAAAGTCTTTGTTCATTGAGCTAATTTGAAGTTAGTTTCAACGAATTGCCGGTTTTTTTCAGCGTACAATTTTCCTTAAAACAACATAATCAATAGTTTAGCCTCAGTATTAACCACTAAATATTGAATATTATGTTTAAAGACAAAAAGAATGACTTGGTTCCATCTATTTCGAGATTTATTGATGATGAGTGGAACAACTTAGTTAATTGGAAAAACACTAATTTTTCGAGTTCACTTCCTGCTGTGAATATTTCAGAAACCAAAGATTCTTTTGAGGTTGAGATGGCTGCACCAGGAATGAAAAAGGAGGATTTCCAGATCGATTTGGAAAACGGGATGCTGAATATAAAAAGTGAAAAGGAATCAAAATCAGAAAAAAAAGACGATAAATATGTGCGTAAGGAGTTCAATTATCAGTCGTTCCAACGTAGTTTCAGTGTCGATGATAAAATCATAGATCAGGATAAGATCAAAGCAACCTACGACAACGGTTTATTGCATATAAGCATTCCTAAAAAGGAAGATGCGAAAATGCAACATGCGAAAAAAATAAATATCCAATAAACAGAAAGGGTGATGGTGACCATCATCCTTTTTAATATTAATAAAGCATGGCCAAGGTTAAGCTTTTAATGGTGCAAACGCCCTGAAATTGGCGTTCCAATAAGATTATCTATCTTTAGCAGCAGAAATTGCTTAAATGAGTATCGAAAAAGAAGTTCTTGAAAGAAGTAAGTACAGTTGTGAATTGTGCACGTCAACAGAATCAATCTTTGTTTTTATTGTCGAACCTAAAACCGGAATTTACGCAGAAGAGGCCTTGACCATGTGTCAAAATTGTTCTGATCAAATCAACGGATTTAAGCCACATGACACAAATCACTGGAGGCTACTTAACGATACAATTTGGAGCGATGTACCGGCTGTCAAGGTAATATGCTACAGATTACTCCATGAATTGAAAGCAGAAATATGGCCTCTCGAACTTCTAGAAATGATGTACCTCGATGACGAAACACTGGAATGGGCAAAAGCGACTTTAGATGATGCAATTGATGTACCTCATCTTGATTCTAATGGCGCCCTTTTACGCAATGGTGATACCGTTACGCTAATTAAGGATCTCGATGTTAAAGGAGCGAACTTTACTGCTAAAAGAGGGACAGCAGTAAGGAATATCCGCTTAGCACATGACAATCCGGAACACATTGAAGGTAAAATCAACGGTCAAGGGATCGTGATACTTACCCAATACGTAAAGAAATAAACAGGCACTCGTTGCCATTTTTATAAATCGACAAATAAATTAAGAATGACTATTCAAGAAAAAATGGTAGTTTCTCTAAACTACAAACTTTCAGATCAAAAAACTGGTCAAACCATTGAGCAAACAAACACAGAAAACCCAATGGTATTTTTATATGGTGTTGGTAGCATCATACCTTCATTTGAAGAAAACATACACGGTAAAAGTGTTGGTGACTCATTCGATTTTGCCATCCCTTCACACTTGGCATACGGAGAAGTAGACGATAACCAAGTCGTTATGATTCCACTTGATGTGTTTAAAGATGATAAAGGCAATTTTGATACGGCTTATTTTACGGTTGGAAAAATTGTTCCAATGAGTGATAGTGAAGGGAATCACCTTAGGGGAAAGATTATGGAAGTGAATGATGAAATGATCAAGATGGATTTCAATCATCCGTTAGCCGGTACAGATTTACATTTCTCAGGTGAAATTTTAAATATTCGTCCTGCAACAGCAGATGAAATTGACCATGGACATGTTCATGGCGAAGGTGGTCACCATCATTAAATAACAAGTCTCTCATTTTCAATCGCTCGATCAATGGCATGAATTTTGAACTTATTCCGATAAATTTGTAAATATTTTAACAATGAAAAAACTTACCTTAATAGCAACCATGATCCTTGGAATGTGTTCATTAACGCATGCACAAGTAAAAAAGGAAAAACCGAGCAAAGAAAAAGAACAGCAAAGTGTTCCGGTTCTTAAACCTTCATCGGAAAAGGAAAAACCAGAAATAAAAACTATTCCTGAAGCTAAGCCATCGGAAGAGATTAAAACTCGTGGTGAAAAAGAAGCTCCGGAAGTGAAACCCTCAGAAGAAATTAAAACACGAGGTGAGAAAGAGGCACCGGAAGTGAAACCTTCTGAAGAGATCAAAACACGAGGAGAGAAAGAGTCGCCTGTTGCAAAACCTTCTGGTGAAATTAAAACGCGTGGCGAAAAGGAAGCTGAAGAGTTCAAGAAAGAAAGAGAAGATCTTGAAGAGCGTGACGAGAAAAATCGTGGTTTAACCGAAGACAAAATTCGCCATGCTGAAGAAAGATCCAATGGAAATGCTTTCAGCGGTAAAGGAAAAGGCGGAGATAAAAATATGGTCGACCCTGTTAAAAAAAACAAAAAAGACAAAAAGGATAAAAAGAATAAAAAGAATAAAAAAAACTAAACGACAAAAAGTTTAAGCCGACCTAAGTGTCGGCTTTTTTATTCTTCAAAATCAAAAGGATAATTTCCAAATTCATTTGCCAGTCTATTGATCGAGTATACTTTTCGGGTATATACGTTCGACAAAGCAATTATGCAAACAGTATCCTCTCTTAACGTTGCAAAACAACCCGTGTTACCATGCCACCAAGCGGTATGAAAGAAGAAAGTAGATTTACCCGGAAATTCACGCATTCGAATACCTAATCCATAGTTGCTCTTTCCTTTACGCTCATAACTATATCCCTTAAACATTTGTGACTGCAGACTGTCGCTCAGGAATTTCGAGGAATACATCGCTCTGTCCATTTTTAAGAGATCCAGAACTGTAGTGTAAAGATTTTTATCACCATAAACACCATCTGTGTAATCATAGGGATAACGTACTAATCTTCCGGTATAAGATGGTGTCGCTTTTTCAACATCTTTTTTTCTGAATAAGATCCTTGAATTTTCCATTCCCAGGGGATCAAAGATCAATTCCTTCATCGCTTCAGGAAAATCCCTCCCACTCACCTCCTCCACAATTAGAGCCAACATAGCAAAATTTGTATTGCAATAGGAAAACTTTGTATTTGGCTTAAAATTTAGTTTGAATTTGTGTTTCTTCATTAATTTCAACACATGCTTATTACGCAAAGTACTTCCTTGTTTCCAAGTATTCTTTGTAAAATACCCGTAATACGGTAATCCGCTTCTGTGATTCAATAACATTCTTACTGTGATGCCTTGATAAGGGAAATCTTCCAGGTAATTATTTACGGTTTCATCCAAATTAATCTTTGACTGATCTACCAATCGAAGAACGGCCAAGGCAGTCGCCACCTTACTAATTGAAGCCACATGCATAGGTGTGGTCAGGGTCATTATTTTTTTTCGTTTGAGGTCTGAATAGCCGGAGGCTTTCGAAAAAATAATCTTCCCATTTTTCGCTACTAAAAACTGACCACTGAAAAAAGTAGTATCTAGGTAATTGTCATAATACACCTTTACTGCAGGCATTTTAGATTGTATGTACGCATTTGAAGGCTGAGGAAAATCTACAAAGAAGCTGAAGGTATCCTTTACTTCAAATCGATGATCTGTTTTAAGTCTTTTACCTGTTGGTTGATTACACGAGGCAATTATAAATAGGAATAAAACAAGCGCTAAAGGCTGTACATTTCTCATGGAGTACAAAGATAATACGCGTGAAAATAATTATCCTCGTCAAAAACCAATTAAAATCAACAATTGATGATTTCGTTCAATTATTTTCCATTTATCCTGAATTGCAAAGTAAGAATCGTACAGATTTAAGTAACTTTCGAATAAATACCACCGAAATGAAATACCTGTTTCTTATAATATTGTTAATGTTTGCTTGTCTCGGATTCTCACAGGATTCCATCCGTACTATTGCATTTGGATCTTGTAGTAATCAAAACGAAAACCTTGAAATATTCGACCGAATCGCAGAAAAGCGACCGGATCTTTTCATTTTTCTTGGAGACAACATTTATGCGGACACCAAGAACATGTGTAAAATGAAAAAACAATACAAAAAACTTGGTAAAAACCCTCACTTTAACACATTACGCGAAAGCACTACCATACTTGCTACATGGGACGACCATGATTATGGATTGAACGACGTAGGGAAATATTACCCAAAGAAAGAAGAATCCAAAGCTTTGTTTCTCGATTTTTTTGAAGAACCAAAATTCAGTTCGCGCTTCACACACCAAGGTATTTACACTTCTTATTTTTATGAACAACCTGGAAAAAGAATCCAGATTATTCTTCTCGATCTAAGGACTTTTAGAAGTGATCTTTTACCCTATCCCTTAAATGTAAAAAAAGACACAAACTCCTATCAGTTTGATTACAGTCCGCATATTTCACCCGATTCAACGATTCTTGGAGAAGAACAGTGGGCATGGTTAGAGGAACAATTGGGCATGCCAGCCGATCTTAGAATTATTTGCTCAAGTACTCAATTTGATGCACAATACAATGGATACGAAACATGGGCTAATTTCCCGCATGAAAAACAAAAAATGTTCGCTCTTATTAAGAAAATGCATGCTGAAGGTGTTCTATTTTTAAGTGGTGACGTTCATTATGGTGAAATATCAAAAGTAGAGGAATCCGATCTCTACCCTATTTACGACGTTACTTCAAGTGGTTTAACCCAAGAATGGAAATTTGCTACAAAAAATAAATATCGGATAGCTGGTCCGATCATGGAAAATCACTTTGGTATGTTAACCTTCGATTGGCAAAGTGCAGCTCCAACAATAAAGATGGAAATTTACAATTATAAAGGCGAGTTAGTTGTGCAACAAATTATTGCTATGTCAAGTTTAAAATTTGACTAATCGTTCAAGGAGTAAATACCACTCCAATTACCGCATTTACCTTTTTTCATAGCATCACAATTCCACTGTGTTACGATGACTTTGTCTTCTTTAATCTCTAGTTGTATGGAACAAGTCTTGGTAATATAGAATTGGTATCGATCCGTATAATTTGCCACAGGAATAAGCAGGCCGTTAACCTCATCATTGGGACAAATTTCATATTCGCGCGTATAGAATGAAAAATGCAAACCATCCCCTTCTTCTACCAGCATGATCTCTTTACCATCCGGAGAACTATAGTAGGTTTCACTATAATCTTCCTCCAAATACTCTTGAAATACCAGTTGAACGAATTCCTCTTTTTTACCATTTTCATCTGTTACAAATAAATGCGGTATTTGAGATTCGTCCAATTCTATCTTTGCTTTCAACTGACCTTTCTCTGATTCCATGAGAAAAAGAAAATTATTGTTACCCAAACAACGTCCCTTGCCTGATTCACCATAAACGGATTCCGCACTTTCGAAATGTTGATATTCTACAAAGAAGCAATCTCCGGACATTTCTTCTTCTATGACGTACAAGTAGAAGGTGGACATTTTGTCCTTACTCAAATATTCGCCCCAGAATAGAGGGTTTAATTGTGCAGAAACCGAAATTTTCAGCAACAAGATAAATGAAATGATGAAAAACTTTTTCATAGAAATCTATTCTAAATAATCTCCTTTAGAGCTCTTGTTTTATTTTTATTTCCATTAATTCGTTGAAACCTCAAAAGAAATATTCTTCTTAAACTGTAATGAACGAATACTGTGAGCGTACATCAAAGGTTTCATCTGAATTCACTGTTAAAACAGGAATATCAAATTGGTTCTCAATTAACTTTTGAATAAAAGAATTGGGTAGAGGAAAAATTCCCGTCTTATAATATGTAGCAGCTATGATATCTGCATCTATCTCCTTTGAATACATGATAATTTGATTTTCAAAGGACTCTTCTTTATAAAACTTTATCAATCGGTGTTCTACCCCCAATTCATTGAGATACTTATCAGCAATCATATAATTTATCTTGACATTTCTCTCTTCAGAAACTTCAGGATCTTCGTCAGTTACCAAATGGATTTCGGCAACAAAATCTTTAGCTATTCGCGCTGCATATTTTAAAATCTGAACACTTTCTTTATCATCAGTTAGCGGTACTACGATAATATTTATCTTTTCGATCTTAGGACTTAGCACCACTAAAAAAGGTTGTGAAGTGTTATAAATTATTTTTTCAGCATGGCTTCCAAAAATTTTTTGAGCGCCAAAAGCTCCCTTAGTTCCCATTACGATGAGCTCTGCGTCCAAAATGTCCGCAACTTTACCAATATCAAGAAATGGTTCGCCTATTATTACTTTAGATCTTACAATTTCTTTCTGTTCATCCGATAATTTTGACAGACTTTTTTCTAATAGTAAATTTGCCTCTATAGTTGAATTTCGATCACTTGCAACATGTAAAACAACTACTTCTCCATCATTCTTGCTTGCAAGTTGATAGGCCGCATCAATTGCCTTATTAGAAGTTTCACTAAAATCGATCGGTACTAAATATGTCTTTTTCATTGGATTAGGGGTTAAGTACTCAAAAAAGTTAAGTATTTGTATCGCTTAAAATATGAATTAATATTAAAATATCACTCACTTTTAAAAAGAACATAACTATTATTGACTATAATATTTACATGACTAACCTATGACATCAATAGATTACATGATTCAAAAATTTAATCTTAAAGAATTTGATCACATAGCCCCCAATCGCATCAAGTTATTAAACGAACTAGCAACACTTATAACCAATAAGTTAGCCCTTAATAAACTTTTGAATATCAATTTTGTTTGTACGCACAATTCTAGAAGAAGTCAGTTTTCGCAAGTTTGGGCGACTGTTGCTTCAACCGTTTACGATCTTCCGATCAACTGTTATTCAAGTGGAACTGAAGTAACTGCTGTTCACCGTAACGTCATAGATTCCTTGAAACGATTTGGCTTTGAAATCGAAACAACTCGCGATCAAAATGTATTGATTAAAGTCTACTTTCAAGAAAAAATGGATCCCATCCTTCTTTATTCAAAAAAATGGGACGACGCTTCGTTACCTGTTACTAATACTTTTGCCATTATGACTTGTTCTGAAGCAGATGTTGATTGCCCGGTTATTCCGGGTACTGAGTTGAGATTCTCCTTGCCCTTTAACGA
>JBFHIN010000063.1:0-8881 GCA_041596415.1 Crocinitomicaceae bacterium
GTATAACGATCGTTTCTACCTGAACGGTTGTTCGGATCGTCCACTTTTAACTCACCTACAATTCCGGAAATGGCACTGTTCATTGGAATTGGTCGCTTACCGTCAGTTTCGCTCTGTGGAGATACACGGAGAATTGCTTCTCCAGTTTTTAACAAATTGAATTTATATTCTTTATAAACGAAGTTTGCCGCTAAGGTGTTGACTTCCATTTTCCCGGAATTTAACCAACCGCTAAATTCAAAGTTTCTATTCTGTTTAAGAACCACTCGGCTCTCGGATGGAAACACCATAGTATTTTGTAAGTCTGAAATATTCACTTTATCTACGGCATTCAAGTCTATCTCCAACGAACCAAGATTCATTTTTCCGAAATGAGTCATATTTCTTCGCTCCTCATTTTGTTTTTTGTACTTTGCCGCAATCGCCTGCAAATTTTTATCTTCTTTGATCTGCTCTTCAGAATATCCTTTCAATTCTCGAGGACGAAGATCTGACTCAAACAACAAATTATCGTAATCTTTCTTCCCTATTTTTCCTTGAACGAAATTGTCCAATTTAGGATTAATGACCACCATTTTACCTTCAGTATCATAGCTGATAAATCCGTAATTGGAAAGCTCGATCAACATGGGTTTCGCCTGTTCGATAGTTTTTCCTAGCGCTGAAGCTGCTTTACCCTCGTTCATCACAAATTCATCATACTTGTAACTGTACTTTGATAGCGCAATTAACGGGTGAATAGCTTCCAAACCTTGTAATCTATCATAAAGTCTTTCATCGAAGTAGCTTTTAGATTCAAATCGTGCCACTTTCTGTTCCTGCGAAGTCCCGAATTCGTATGTAAAATAAATATCCCCATCATCTACTTTCCATGAAATTTTAGGAACATAAATATCTACCATGTGATAGGAATCCTGGAAAGGTGATTGGCCATTACCTGTCAATGTTCTGGTGAACTCAATTATTTTTTTATCAAGATCGTAAGTAAACAAGAGTCCTTTATGGGTAATTGAGTCGCCGGTATTCAGTATCAAAGAAGTTGCGGCGTTGTTAACTAATATTTTCTTAGGAGAAATGTATACTTCAGATCCGCTAGCTTTTATAAATGGAATGTTATTTCTATACACAATGACTTTAGACGGATCTTTTGAAGTCCCTAATCCAACGAAACTTGCGCCCTTCAATGAAAATCCACCTTCATAATCAACATTAGGTTTAATATCCTTAATCTTCAGTCGTTTTTCAAAAGATATAAATTGTGGGTAAATTTTATCTTCTTCACGGTTAATGGTAAAAGCACGATCTGAAAGTGATCCTAATATTGGTTTCGTAAAGTACTTGGTAGTTAATGACACGGTATCAGCAGTCAGATTCGAACTTTTACAAGAGACATTATATTTTCGGATCGTGGCATTGGTCTCACTTTTTGGCAGTCCAACTTTTTCCCAAGTCAATTCACCGCCGTTTCCTTCCCATTTTTTTAATACTGGGTCATAAGTTCCACTGGTCTTATAAATCACCAAACTATCCACAAATGGGTCATCTTCTCTAGTTTTTGAATTTCGGTTGTTGACACGACATATCAAATTACCATTACTACAATTAATGAAAGGTTTATCAGTAAATTCAAAGGAATATTCACCTCCTTCATAGTACCAACTGAAATTAGACGATTCCGCAATACGACGTTCAGAGAAAAAACCTGCAGAAAGTTCAATAAAATCCTCAAATTTCTTAATGTTTCGATTGTCTAATAACTTGTCGACAGATGAATGCCATGCATTATAACTTGCGTTGGATTGTTTTGCCTTTACGAATGAATAAACTGAGAAAACATACTGATAAATCTCAGGATAAGGTTTAAGCTTCTTGGTCTCCATAAGGTTACAAGTCTCTACCATTTTCGTAAAATAATTATCAGGAAAATTCGATGATTCAAGCAACATGGCAGGCAAACTCTTTTTGGCAAAATCGTGGAACTCACCCCTACCGTATTCTGTCAACGCCTTTTGAAATTCTTTCACAAATTTTTCCCTGTTGTTCGAATAAGACTGTCCATAAGACACAGAACAAAGGAAAATAAGTAGTAATGTTATGATTGTTTTAAGCATGGTAATTTTTATTTTTTCTTTAATTCAATAGCGGCCCAATTGTCCTTATTCAATATTTTATTGTTTGAAAAACCCACTTTTTCAGCGAGTTCTAAAAGTTCATTCACGTCTGTATCAAAAAAACCACTCAGCATCAATATTCCTTTTGCATCAAGCATTTCTGCGTAAAATGGAAGATGACTTTTCAATACATTCTTATTGATGTTGGCAAGAATTAGTCCAAATTTTTGATCCTTCACGATGTCTATATCTCCACAGAGCGCCGTAATTTTGTTACATGCATTTCTCTCCGCATTTTCCATCGTATTTTCAACAGACCAATCCTCAATGTCAACAGCTACGATTTCTTTGGCTCCTAGTTTTTCTGCCACAATTGCCAATACTCCTGTTCCTGTACCCATATCCAATACACGATCTGGAATCTCCGACAATTCAAAAAGCGCTTTGGTCATCATCCATGTTGTTTGATGGTGACCGGTACCGAATGACATTTTAGGAAGAATTTCAACTTTCATTCCGATGAAATCTTCAATTTCATGAAAAGGAGCGTGTATGATCACATAATTCTCTACCTCTACCGGTTTGAAATCTGCTTCCCACAATGCATTCCAGTTTTGCTGAGGAATAATTTTACCATTCCATGTTAACTTGACCCCCTCAGGAATTTCATCTAAACTTGTGTTCATTAAGGGGTTATCCATATTGATCTCACCCACCTGACCGTAAGCTAATATTCCGGTTTCGGTATCCATAAAACTCTCAAAGCCATTTTCAGCAAGTTCCGCCACTAAAATTTCGGCATAAGGTTCCCTTGGATCGATATCTACCACCAACTCAAAATATTCCATCTACAGGGCATTTATTATTTGAAGAAATGAATCAGCTTCCAACGAAGCACCACCAATTAGACCACCGTCAACATTTGGACAGGAGAATAACTCTTTTGCATTAGATGGGTTACAACTTCCACCGTAAAGGATGGATATTTCATGTGAAACGCTTTCTGAATAGAATTCAGCAATCCAAGATCTGATCTCAGCATGCATTTCTTCTGCTTGATCAGATGTGGCCGTAATTCCTGTACCAATAGCCCAAATTGGTTCATAAGCAATCGTTACGTTGTACAAGTCTGTTTTTGATAAATGGAATAAACTGTCGAGCAACTGTTGTTTTACAAAGGCCTTTTCTGCTCCTTTCTCTCTGATTTCCAAGGGCTCGCCACAACAAAAAACAACTTTTATTCCATGCTTTATTGCACAATCAACCTTTTCACGAAGAAATGAATTGGTTTCCATGAAATAAGCGCGACGCTCACTATGACCAATTAAGACATGAGTAGCACCAATATCTTTCAATTGCGTAACTGATATTTCACCGGTAAAAGCACCTTTTTCTGCAGGATAAAAATTTTGTAAGCCGAGTTGAATTTTTTTCAAATCAGAATATAACGTCTGGGCATAAATAGAGGGTGGAAAGATTAAAACTTCAGCTTTCACCTCCTTTTTCAAACCAGCTTCAATTTCCTTAACTAAATACTGAGCATCTTTGGAAAATGTATTCATTTTCCAATTTCCTGCAATTATTTTTTTTCTCATTTTGCTGAAACAATTTTTTTAAATGCTTCCAATCCCGGCGTTGCGCGATGTGGATATTTTTCCTTTACCATTCCTTTTTGAATGACCAACAACGATGGATTTGAACGAGCAATAGCTTTTAGCTCTGTTTCATCGTTTAAGAATACAGGTACTTGGAAATTATATTTTTTCCTGAATGCCTTGATCTGTTCTCTGTTGGCATTTGTGATCATAACGAATGGAATGTTCATCTTTTTACAATAATTGAAGATCTCTTTATAACGATTGATCTCATTCCAATTCGCTTTCATCAAATTCTTTGCACTTAACACAACGATCTGGTCCGTTTCTACGATATATTTACGAAGACTGATCTCTGTAAATTCCGGACTAATCTGATAAACTGTATCCAGAATGGTATATTCTTCCTCCGGAAAATCCTCAGCGACATATTCACTCAAGGGAATTTCCATGGTTGAATTATATCCTTTGTCCAAAATTTTCAGCATCGGAACCTGAGCCTCCATGAATTGCTTTTTAACGATTGGCATTTCTTTTTCAATCGCCGAAAGTTCAGCTATGCCTAAGAAAGGGTTGAACTGATCTGTGATTGATGGGATTTTCGAAGGAATAATGGTGCGCTGTGTCATTTCCTTATATTCCCAATCCGGCTTTTCCCAAATCTTAGAATCGGTATACTCTTTAGAGGTTGACAAATATTCGATTATGTCGCCCGATTTCTTGTTTTTGTACACTAAAACACTTTCATATTTTCCTTCTACGCCGTCATTCATTTTCTCCACCAAATTGGTACCTACAGCATAAGGTCGGTAATCTTTTAACGGTTCGTACATCAAAACGTAGCCAACTAGCACTACACACAACAATGTAATGAATACTGTGGCTCCAAAATAGTTGCCTAGCCATTTCCCACCTGCGCGCAGCATCCAAAGCGCACCAAGAATCGAGAGCGCACCAAAGAATATCGGAAAATACCATCCGAATACCCAAGAGAAGAATACTATTACTGCCAATGAGGCTAAAAGAAAGGTAAGGTTCTGCTTTTTGTCGTTAGGCTTGATGATCCACTGAGCAAGAAAGATCCAAAACACCAAATAAACTAAAATAATGTCCTTCCATAATGACTCTTGTGGGGTTAATGACCGCCCTACCGAGCCCTTCATAGCATCGCCGAAACAACCACAGTCGTCAACACATTGTGGTTGTTTTTTCTCTTCAACAACTACTTCATTGGCGTTTTTCGATATGATTTTAATTTCCTTGTTGGTCTTGGCTTCATTGATCTTTATCAATGCAAGTTCATCGGACATTTTATAGGTATCTCTATCGACAAACTTTTTAGTATGATCACAATTTGCTGTATGCCAGGTTAAAAAGGTAAAGAATAGCATCATGGCCACCATAAGATAAGACACCAATTTTATTTTCCCTCCAATTATGATGAGCACACCCAATACGATCTCAACAATACATATGATTACGCTAAGAATAAGTGCAGATTCAATCAAAAACTCAAGTGAAAAACCAGGCGCACCGAACCATTCCTTGATTCTGTATGCCAAAGCACCATCCTCGAAATATTCTTCCAATTTGTACGAGAATCCAAGTGGATCGTTTGCCTTTACTAAACCTGAAACGATAAAGAGACCACCTACCAGCACTCGAGAAACGTTTGCCATTAAGAGTCGTCCTTGAAAAATAAAAATCCCTGCCGCACTTAATGCAATCAATAACCATCCTATAAAATTGAAGAGTACGTATTTTTCTTCAAAATTCTGATGAGAACCAACAACAACAAATACTAATCCGGTTAAATTGACGAGTACAAATATTATATTGAATAATAATGATCGTCCTTGTATTGTTACCTTTTGTTTCATACTATGATTTACTTTTTACCGGTGCTACATTTAAATGGATCAATGCGAATACCGCATAGTTGAGCATGTCAAAATAGTTAGCGTCAATACCCTCGCTCACGAGCGTTGATCCCTGATTATCTTCGATCTGTTTAATTCTCAAAATCTTCATGAGGATAAGATCCGTTAAAGAACTGACACGCATATCTCGCCATGCTTCGCCATAATCGTGATTTTTTGCCATCATTAGATCGAACGCTTGCCTTGCGTATTTATCGTACAATGAAGTCACTACTTCTACCTCAATTTCCAAGCTATCCAGGTCTTTCTCTTTTAACTGAATCAGTGCCATTATGCAGTAATTAACAATCGCAATGAATTCATCCTCAATATCTTCACCCACTTTACTCGAACCTTTTTCTTGAAGAGTTCTGATGCGTTGCGCTTTGATAAACAATTGATCAGTCAGTGAACTTGGACGCAAAATGCGCCATGCAGTGCCGTAATCTTTTGTTTTATTTAGGAAAAGTTCGCGACAAACATTAATTACATTTGTATATTCGTTATTCGTTTGATTCATTTCTGGTTAATGGGCAATTCAAGGGTTGAAGATACATATTTTCCGATAAAAAACTACCTTAAGCTTAAGGATAAATTGATGGATTTAAGTACGCCAAAAGTAATGGGTATACTTAACGTCACACCTGATTCTTTCTATTCAAAAAGCCGCAAAAACTCTGACTATGAGTTACTCAGCGCCACCGAAAAGATGATCAACGAAGGTGCCGACATGCTTGATATTGGAGGATTATCTACTCGACCGGGAGCCGTGAAAGTTGATGAAAACGAAGAATTAAACAGAGTTTTGCCGGCAATTCAACTGATAAAACAGCGTTTTCCTGATACGCCACTTTCTTTAGATACATTTCACGCACATGTAGCACGTGAAGGTATAGCTAGTGGCATTGAAATTATAAATGATATTTCAGGATTAGAATTCGACCCGGAATTGATCCATGTTTTAAAAGAAAACCCTGTTGCTTACATTTTAACGTTCTCCTCAAAAAACTGGGATCAATTACACAACCCACAAAACAAACCTGGTATTTTCAAGCAAATGTTTCAATTTTTTTCACAGAAAAAAGATCAACTTCATAGCGCAGGCATTTCAGATGTTATTATAGATCCTGGATTCGGACTACACAAAACGATGGAAGAAAATTATACGATCTTACACAACCTACAAGATCTAAGAATGCTGGAATCACCTATACTTGTTGGGTTTTCAAGAAAATCAATGATCTATAAGAAACTAAATTGCACTCCTGAGGAAGCACTCAACGGCTCCACCATTCTTAACACTGTAGCGCTCACAAAAGGAGCTCAAGTGATCCGCACGCACGATGTAAAAGAAACAAAGGAGATTCTCCAGTTACTTTATTGATATTTGGAGCTATTTAAGCTTAATTAATTACTTTTATTATCTTAGTTGAATCAAATCTACTGCTTATGCGCAAATATGTATTGGTTGCTTGTGCGATTATAGTCACGTCGGTATCTATGGCACAAACCGTTTTATGGTTAGAGGATTTCCAAAATGGTTGTAGTAGCAATTGTCAGGCAATAACTTACACAGGTCCGAACGGTACCTGGACGGAGACTTCCACAGGGGTTAATGGAACAGATGCGAACGTTTGGTACATCAGTGGAAAAGAATGCGGAAACAATGCCGGAGTTTGTGGCAGCGATTGCGGATTTTCTGACGCATCCCTACATATAGGTACTAATGCCAGCGTTTTTGGGGATCAGGGAGCGACCTATCTTAATAACGGTGCAGGATTTTTCTTCCCGGAAACTGACAAGCGAATTGAATCACCACTGATCAACATGTCTGCAAATAGTAATTTGACACTGACCTTTAATTATCTAGAGAACGGTGATGGAACTAACGACAACGCTACCCTATGGTACTTTGACGGTTCTACCTGGACAATGCTTCAAGATTTATCAAAAACGGCAACAACTTGTGCACCTGCGGGAATTTGGACAAGTTTCAGTTTAGCCCTCCCCGCGTCAGCCGATTTTAATCCAGGAATTAAAATAGCTTTCAGGTGGCAAAACAATGATGATGCAGTCGGGACCAATCCTTCATTTGCAGTGGATGATATTCGAATCACGACTCCTTCTGGACCTCCGCCAACTGCAGGAATTACTGCCTCAGCATTAACTGTTTGTGCAGGGCAATCACTTATTTTTAACGACAACAGTACAGGTACAAATATCAATAGTTACATTTGGTCATTTGGCGCTGGAAATCCAGGTACTGCTAATACTGCTGGACCTCACACAGTAACTTTTAATACAGTTGGAACATTTAACGTTTGGCACCAAGTGACTGATGACAATGGTACATCTTCCATTCAAATCCAGATAACTGTTACACCATGTAGCTCACCAACAGCCGCCTTCTCTATATCAAACAATACAATATGTCCTGGTATCTGTGCAACCTTCAATAATAATAGCACAACTACAGGACCAACAACTTATTTGTGGAATTTCCCGGGAGGTTCACCCTCTTCATCCTCCAGTTCAAATCCCGGATCCGTTTGCTATACCACACCTGGTACATATTCCGTTTCTCTTACAGTAACGAATAGTTTTGGATCCAGCACATACAACCAAAGTTTAACAGTTAAAGCTGCTCCTACGATCACAGCATTTGGAAATACAATTCTCGAAATGGGAGAATCAACCGTGATTGGTGCAACCGCCTCTGAAGGAACAATAAATTGGAGTTGGTCACCAAACAACCAAGGTGCCATCTTCAACTGTAATTCCGCAGACTGCAGTTCAGCAACAGTTGCGCCGGTAATTACGACTTATTTCGAAGCAACAACCACATCCGCGGAGGGTTGTTCAGCTTCAGCGTTTGTGAATGTAATCGTTGCATTTCAAGCTTTTGTCGATGTACCAACTATGTTCTCCCCTAACGATGACAAAAACAATGATATTCTTTTTGTTAAAGGAGTTGGAATAACCGAGATGAAATTTAGGGTATTTAACAGGTATGGACAATTAGTATTTGAGACTATCGATCCTTCAGAAGGTTGGGACGGTACAGTTAATGGGATAAAAGAAAATGCAGCGACGTATGTTTACACGCTGACTTACAAGCTGATTGATAATTCTACCGGAGAAAAAACCGGTAAAGTAACACTTGTGCGATGAAAATAAAACTAATCATACCAACAATTGCTGTGATCTTTACCAGTCAGGTAATTGCTCAGCAAGAAAGACATTTAAGTATGTGGAA
>JBFHIN010000064.1:0-8727 GCA_041596415.1 Crocinitomicaceae bacterium
CAGGCATGCGGTAGCCATTTCTTTCCGTATACAAGAATTGCGTTTGTCCATCGATCTCATATTTCCCGGAAGGAAAAGTTACAGCATTACCTGTGTAGTAGATAAAAAGTGCTGAAATGGAAATTTTTTCCGAAAGATCATAGATGCCAACAATGGAAATGTCGTGGGTTCGATCTTGTTTTGCAACATACCATTCGTCCTTGTTGATCCCGTCAATCTTACGTTCTGTTCTCGAAAGGGTATACCCGATCCAGCCGCCCAGTTTACCAACTTTTTTCTTTAGGATCAATTCAACGCCATAGGCTCGCCCAATACCATAGAGTAATTCTCCTTCGATCAATTCGTTGGCTTGTAAATTGGCACCATTTCTATAATCGATCTGATTTTGCAATGATTTGTAGTAGGTTTCAACGCTGAATTCATAGGCGTTTTCTTTGAAATTCTTAAACCAACCTAATGAAAACTGATCTGAAATTTCGGGTTTGGTATTCATGCTGGAAGGAATCCAAAGATCTGTTGGTGAAGTGGTAGTGGTGTTAGAAATCAAATGGATATACTGTGCATTTCTAGCATAAGCAGCTTTAATTGATGCGGATTTTGAGTACATGAAACTTGCCGAAATGCGAGGTTCCGGTACCACATAATTTTTGACGAATTCATTTTTTTGATAAACAGCAGTATCTATAACGTCACCATTTGTATCATAACGATAAACATTTTCACCATTTCCCAACATAGAGAACACACTTGCTCGAAGACCATAACTTAAAGTGATTTTTTCGGTGGCACTCCAGTCGTTGGAAATGAAGGCTGCATTTTCAAGCGAATTTGATTTCGGTAGAATCAAGGGGTTGATGCCCGAACCTTCATTGGCCTCAATTTGTCCAGGTACAATGCCGTGATGGATGAAATTGAAACCATACTTAATCTTGTTTCGTGTATTGGCGTAATATTGAAATTCTTGTTTGATGTTGATATCCTGAATGGAGGATTTAACCTTGAAATCTACGTTAGCATTGCTGATTGAGATCTTGTAATCGTATGAACTGAAAATGAACGAAGTGTTGGAGAATAATTTGCTGCTGAACAAATGATTCCATCGAGCGGTACCAGTTGCGTTACCCCAGTCAATGCCAAATTGATCACCCAATCCTAGTTTATCACGACCAAAATAACCCGAGAGAAAAACACGGTTGTTTTGATTAATTCGATAATTCACTTTAGCGTTAAGATCGTAAAAGTAAAGTTGATTTTCCTTGAATTCATCCGTAGCCTTTAAGAAAAGGTCTACGTAGGTTCTTCTACCGGAAATCAAAAAAGAAGATTTTTCCTTTACGATTGGCCCTTCAATATTAAGTCTTGAAGATATCAGGCCAATTCCTCCACTGGCATTGAATTTTTTATTGTTCCCTTCATTCATTTTTATGTCTAGTACAGACGAAAGTCTTCCTCCATAGTTAGCAGGCTGGTTCCCTTTATAAAGTAGCGCATCTTTGATTGCATCTGAATTAAATGTCGAGAAGAACCCGAGCAAATGGGCGGCATTGTATACAGGGGCTTCATCCAAAAGGATCAAATTCTGATCAGCACCTCCGCCACGTACGTAGAATCCGGCATTCCCTTCACCTGCACTTTTTACGCCCGGAAGTAGTTGTAAGGTTTTTATAATATCTTTCTCACCCAACAGTACGGGGATCTTCGCAATTTCTTGCGGATCCAATCGCTCAACGCCCATGATTGGATTACTGATGTTCTGATCTTGTTTAATGGCAGAAACTTTCACTTCTTCGAATTCTTGCGTTTTAAAAGATACAGGAGCCAGTAGTATGTTCATGGTGAGGTTAGAAGAAAGATCTACGACCATTTCTTTCGGTAAATACGACATGCTGGAATAGATCAGCGTATATTTTCCTTGCGGAAGTGTGAGGGAATAAAACCCATATTCATTGGTAAAAGCCCCTTTGTTTTCACCGGCAATGCGAACAGAAGCGTTGATGATCTCTTCACCCTTGATCGAATCAGATATTGTTCCGCTGATGGTAAATTTTTCCTGTGAGGCTGCTGTAAAGGTGATAAAAAGAAAGAGGAGAAGGATATTGTTTTTCATTGTTCTAAGTTTCGATCCAAATGTTGGTATAATTACAAACAATTCAAGGCATAAAATGTTGAATGGAAATTTTTGAGGATAAAAAAAACCTACAAGATTGTAGGTTTCATTATTACATAACGGCTTCCTGGCCCTTAAGTTTTTCTGCGTTTTCTGCCATTTTCAGTGCTTCGATCATTTCTTTAAGATCTCCGTTCATAAAAGCACTTAAATTATAGATCGTTTTATTGATTCTGTGATCCGTTACCCTTCCTTGCGGATAGTTGTATGTTCTGATCTTTGCCGATCTGTCACCGGTAGAAACCAATGTTTTTCGTTGTGCGGCTCTTTCGTTGTGTACACGATCCAATTCTGCCTGATAAAGTCGGGAGCGCATTACTGAAATTGCTTTTTCAAGGTTTTTATGTTGGGAACGTCCATCCTGACATTCAACAACGAGTCCCGTAGGTATGTGTGTCAAACGAATAGCTGATTCAGTTTTGTTAATGTGCTGACCACCGGCACCTGACGCACGGAAGGTATCCTTACGCACATCATTCATGTTCAGTTGAAAATCTACTTCTTCGGCTTCTGGTAAAACGGCAACCGTTATTGCTGAGGTATGCACTCTACCTTGTGATTCCGTTTCGGGAACACGTTGAACGCGATGCACGCCCGATTCGAATTTCAACATTCCGTAAAGTCCCTCACCCTTCACTTCCATAGAGATCTCCTTGTAGCCTTTAACAGTTCCTTCCGATGAATTAAGTATATCGTACTGCCATCCCATTTCTTTGAAGAACATCGTATACATTCTGAAACAATCCTCTACGAAAATACATGCTTCATCACCACCTGTTCCGGCACGTAATTCCATGATAACGTTTTTATCATCTTCGGGATCTTTAGGAATAAGCATATACTTGATCTCGTCCTCCAACTCCGGACGACGTGTTTCAAGGGCATCAATTTCCATTTTAGCCATTTCGCGCATTTCCGGATCAGTTTCCGTTTCCAACATGGCTTTAGAACTTACTAGATTATCCAGTAAATTTTTATACGCCTTATACACTTTATCGATCTCTTCAAGATCTCGGTACTCTTTGTTTAATTTGACGTAACGATCCATATCGGAAATAATATCCGGATCGACGATCATTGTTCCCACCTCTACGAATCTGTAGTGAATGGCTTCTAATTTCTTTAATAAATCACTCATTATGAATAGATAAATGTACCATACGGTGATTGTATGGTTAATTTTTTTCCTGATGCAGCTTCAACACGGCCAACAATTTGTGCATCTACGTTAAACGATCGTGCAATTTCGATCACTCGATCAGCATGTTCAGCAGAAAGATAGACTTCCATGCGGTGTCCCATATTGAAAACCTTGTACATTTCTTGCCACTCCGTTCCACTTTCTTCTTGGATCAACTTAAACAAAGGAGGAATTGGAAATAAATTATCTTTTACAATATGGACATCATCTACAAAGTGCAATACCTTGGTTTGAGCGCCTCCGGAACAGTGCACCATCCCATGAATATCAGCACGCATTTCATCCAAAATTTTCTTGATAATCGGGGCATAAGTGCGCGTCGGTGAAAGTACCAGTTTACCAGCGTCAAGTGGAGAATTAGCAACTGAATCTGTAAGTTTTTTTGTACCTGAATATACCAATTCGCTGGGCACACTTGAATCGAAACTTTCAGGAAATTCTGTTGCTAGCTCATGCGAAAATACGTCATGTCGGGCGGATGTTAAGCCATTGCTTCCCATTCCTCCGTTGTATTCTTTTTCGTAAGTCGCCTGACCATAAGATGCCAAACCAACGATAACATCTCCCGCTTGAATAGTGTGGTTGGATATAACATCAGAGCGTTTCATGCGACAAACAACTGTAGAATCGACAATAATCGTTCTGACAAGATCTCCAACGTCAGCTGTTTCTCCTCCGGTAGAATAAATACCTATTCCTTGTGCTCTGAGTTCCTCTAAAAGTTCTTCAGTTCCATTGATCAATGCTGAAAGCACTTCGCCCGGTATCAGTTGTTTGTTTCTTCCGATCGTGGAGGAAAGTAAAATATTATCTGTGGCGCCAACACAAAGTAGATCGTCAAGATTCATGATCAAGGCATCTTGTGCAATACCTTTCCAGACGCTCAGATCATTGGTTTTTTTCCAATACATGTAGGCTAATGAAGATTTAGTACCCGCTCCATCTGCATGCATTACTACACAGTAATTCTCATCACCGGTCAAGGTGTCGGGAACGATCTTACAGAAAGCTTTTGGAAATATGCCTTTGTCTACATTTTTTATCGCGTTGTGAACATCTTCCTTTCCAGCAGAAACACCTCTCAGGTTATATCTTGTATCGGCCATAATAATTTGAAAGTGCAAAGATAAGGGATACAAATGAATTATTCTATTCTCTTCGCATGCCTAACAATTTTTCTGTCATCATTCCTGTGCATACATCGTTTTTCATTCAGTAAATGTTCTTCAAATACACCCTTAACGTTAAAATACAGCCTCTAGTCGAGTATTTTACACCTAAGGCGTTGACATACAGTATATTTTAAATAAAAATCATGGAAACAAGAGAAGATTTATTTAAAGTAAAAGAATTAGAAAATGACATTTTACATATTCAGGTCAAAGATTGTTTTGAATTAAACGTCGATGAGGTTAAAGATATGATAGAGAGTATTGATCAATTTGGAAAAGATAGTTATCATTTGATCGTAGATCTTGGAGATTATTCATTTTTCGATGCTAAAGCAGGTGAGTTGTTCGCCAAATTAGCTTCAAGTATGTGTGATGCATTTATTTTATCAACGTTTACGCAAAAGATTGCTTTTAAGTATTATATGCACAATTGTAAACCAAATAGGAAAACAGAGATGTTTAAATCCATTGAAAATGGTATAGAATGGATTACATCATTACAAAAGGACAGTGGATAGAGTTTAGCATCGTTAATGTTCTAAGGAAAAAAGAAGAGTATCGTCAAATATTGACGGTACTTTTTGATTTGGGTACAGTATTTTTGTAACCAGTTCTATTGTAAAAAACATTTTCTTAAATAAGAATCTACAGAAAGTTCGGATCCTTATAGGGGTGTAATATTCACTTAAATTGAGATAGTTAGTTTGTAGAACTAAATTAAGTTAATTGGTTCAACCATGTACGGTTTCACTTTTTCCGTAACGTTGAATCACCTCAGCTTCGTAGTCCAACCATTCTTGCCAACGTTTGTTTACGTCGATCTTTCCTGCGTATTTTCTGGCAAATCCCAGAAATAAGGTGTAATGACCTGCTTCGCTGGCCATCAGATCGTAATAAAAGGAAGCCATCTCCGGATCTGAAATTCTCTCTGAGAGAACTTTGAATCGTTCACAGGAACGCGCCTCGATCATTGCAGAAAAGAGCAGTCTGTCTATCAAACGCTGTTGCCTGGATCCTCCTTGCGTCATAAACTGATACAGTTCGTTCACGTAGCTATCTTTTCTCTCTCGGCCAAGCGTAAATCCTTTTCTCTGAATGAGTTGGTGTACAAGCTCAAAATGCTCTAATTCTTCCTTGGCAAGTGCAAGCATATCATTGACAAGATCTGGGTATTCAGGGTTTTGGGTGACAATGGAAATGGCATTGGATGCCGCTTTTTGCTCGCACCATGCATGATCAGTAAGAATTTCTTCAATATTATTCTCAACAAGTTCAACCCATCTTGGGTCGGTGGGTAATTTTAATCCTAACATCGTCAATTGAAATGGAGGCACAAAGTTAGGCTAATTTTGTTTAACTACGGTGTAATTACCGTCTTTCTCACGCTTTACAACTACAATAATTACTGCGTATGGTTTTGTTTTCATTTCATTCTCAAAAAGCTGTAATTCATAAGTTAAACGGGGATAATATCTGATTTCCGTCGAAATTCCTTCTTCAAAGTTGTCAGCAATAGCCACAGGAAAACTAGGTTCAGAAAGTTGATAATAGGATTTGGCTATTTGTTTTACCGTATCGATATTCGCGTTGTACTTTTTTTCGCTTAGATCTACTTGAATCACTAACGGTTTTCCATTAAAGTGGTTATCGCCCGGAAAATCGACATAGCGCACCAATCCAATGTCTTTCATTTTCATTTTAGATTTCGGCTTTTTGGTCGGTTTTGAATCGGTTGAAGATTTCATATTGACAGAATCAATTTTTTCGATGGTTAGATTTTCCTGCTGTGGAAAAATGCTATCTTTTTGTTTGACCAAAGTCTCGCTTTTTGTTACTAGCGATAACTGCTCATTTTGATCAGGGTTGCTGATGCATCCTGCCATTATAAGTATAAGAATTACGAGCGGAATTGGATTTGTCATGGCTTTCGGAATTGTGTTGTCAAATCTTTTACAACAAGCAGGCCAATTTGTCCGCTTAAATTCTTTTGGTAATGTATTTTCGATTGAAATAAAGAATCACAGGTATACCCAAGATTGTTGGTGCCAACCAAGTAATATATACAGGTGAAATTTGGATATTGTTCACTAAAAAAGCTGTCGTTGCAGCAATATAGCTGCCAGTCATTCTTCCAATGTGTTCTTTTTTCCAAAATAAATTACTGCTTTTTAACTTGCGGATAAAGAAGTTGATGTCTTTATAAATGAGTTGAATACCGATGATAGAAAACACCAATAAAACAACACCATATCCAGATGAGTAGATGAGTAAGGCAATAATACCTAAGATTAACATGGAGATAAAAGCTAAACTAAAAAGAATGGTTGATGCAACATCAAAAGATTTTGCACGGAAAGGGAGTTTGACTTTGTTATAACGAACACCTGTATACACCAGGTAAAAGCTGAAAAAACCTATCAGTAATAATAGCAGATTGGATTTCATAATACTAACGATGGTAGCTGTAATAAAAATTATCGTCATCGAAACGAAATACATTTTACCTACAAGAGCGTGTGCCTTTTTTTCTTTGGAAATAGTAAAAGCGATTAGTCCGAGGGCAAGGCATAAAAACCCGAAAAGAACATGAACAATTAATAGTAAAGATGTCATAGTAGTAGTCAATTATATAATTATTCTCCTTTCCAAAAGAAATTGAAAGGTTTAAGATAAAACTAGTTAAACATCTGACTTTCAATAAGCTGTTTTTGAAGCCAAATTATTGCTGTGTGTCTATCGCTAAACACTTTTGTTTTGATAAATGGTTTATTGATATTGATATAGAAGTTGCCAACCAGCCGATGCCCTACAGACTTTACCAATAAGGCTTTTGCTATCGTGAATTCGGCATATTCTTGGCTTGCCGATAATTCTCTTGCCTCTTTGGAAAAGTTGGTCATAGTCCCTGCATCAATCAAAATAACATATTCTTTACCTTGGTGCAATGTCATATTGGCCGCCTTTATTTCTTTGATGTCCTCTGCTTCAACATAAGAATAATCATCTACGACTACCTCACTTATTCGATCATCGATTAATCGAACTAGAGCTATTTTTGTTCTAAATTCAGGCAATTGGCTTCATTTTTACCGAATAAATTCTTAGGATTGAAATTCAATATAAGAATTTTTCCAGATCAAAAGAAAGGAATGGCCATAAAAAAAGCCTGTCCGTAACAAACGGACAAGCTTCCCTGAGGTTTATTTGTAAAATGTTTCAGGTAAACTTTTTGTATGTATAAATCGGGTTTTGCGATTTTTTATAAACACAGACTTCACAACATTTTAATGTCTCGAATTGACTTATTCAAAGGAAGAGTTTTCCATACAATTGTAAAAATCCGTTTTGTGAACGGTGAGCTTGACTTTGTAAACGGTAAAATAAAGTTTGTTTTGGGCTAATTGTAACTATTTTCTTCACTAACCAATTCAGTTTTTTTGGAAAAGATCAAAAGTAGGAAGGATCCAACAATTGCTGAAACGGCGGAACCTAGTAAAACACCCAATTTGGAGGAGTTTAAAAGAACCTCATTATTAAGAAAGGCTAATTGAGCTACAAAAATTGACATGGTAAATCCTACACCTGCCATTGATGCAATGCCCCAAATCTGTTTTAAATTAACATTCGAAGGTAGATTGGCTATTTTTAATTTAATTGCCAAATAGGATAATGAGAAAATACCAAGTATTTTCCCAACGAACAACGCAATTCCAATATTAGCGATGTGACTGAATACAAGAGATGAGGAATCGGATACGTATATACCAGAATTAACGAAGGCAAATATTGGCATAATTAAATAAGCTACCCAGTAATGTAATTTACCTTCCAAACCTTGCAAAGGTGATTGAAATTCTTCCTTATACGTCGATAATCGATTTAAAATTTGTACTTGTTCCTTAGATAATATTGGTTGCTTTGTAATGTTTGCTAATTTCAGATTCTCTAAAATCTCGGTCAACTTAATAGTAAAAACGTCTTCATTTATTTTCTGACGTATTGGAATAGTAAATGCAATTAAAACTCCTGAAATTGTTGGGTGAATTCCTGATTTGAGAAATAAGCCCCAAATTACTATTCCAACAAGCATTGTAACATACTTATTAAAAAGATTGAATTTAGCTAAGAGAAATAATCCTAAAATAAGCCCCAATCCGATAGAGAGAAATATAAAGTTGAGTGATTCA
>JBFHIN010000065.1:0-8531 GCA_041596415.1 Crocinitomicaceae bacterium
AACCGAAGCTGCCGAACTTAAGGAAAAAACTAGTCAGCTCAAGGATAAAGAAAGTAACCTCAAAAGTTCCGTTCAGGAATATGAACGCATCATAGACGAACTTCTGTACACCATTCCCAATACACCAAACGAGCTAGTACCACATGGCAAAAGTGAAAAAGATAATGAGGTAACCTACGAATCTGGTAGTACGCGTGAATTTTCATTTGAACCTATTCCGCATTGGGATCTTGCTAAAAAATATGACTTGATCGACTTCGAGATGGGTGTGAAAGTTACCGGCGCTGGGTTTCCGTTCTACCGAGGAAAAGGAGCTAAGCTTCAACGTGCTCTCATTTCGTTTTTTCTTGACGAAGCAGAAAAAGCTGGGTATGAAGAATTCATTCCTCCTTTGGTTGTCAATGAGGCTAGTGGATACGGCACAGGACAATTACCGGATAAAGAAGGACAGATGTACTACATTCAAGAAGATGATTTTTATTTGATCCCAACGGCTGAAGTTCCACTTACAAACATTTATCGCGACGTCATCTTACCCAGCGATGAGTTTTCCATCAAACTAACAGGTTACACACCATGTTTCAGGAGAGAGGCGGGTTCATATGGAAAGGATGTTCGTGGACTTAACCGCTTACACCAGTTCGACAAAGTAGAAATTGTACGCATTGAAAACCCAGAAAACACAGCAAAAGCCCTGGAAGAAATGATCGACCATGTAAAAGGCCTGCTTGACAAACTTGGATTACAATATAGAATACTTAGGCTTTGTGGTGGCGATACAGGATTCGCTTCAGCATTAACCTATGATTTTGAAGTATATTCGGTGGCTCAGAACAAATGGTTAGAAGTCAGTTCAGTTTCACGATTTGACACTTTTCAGGCTAATCGTTTAAAGTTACGTTTTAAAAATAAGGACAAAAAAAATCAGTTGTGCCACACACTGAATGGTTCTGCTTTAGCTTTACCAAGAATCGTTGCTGCCTTATTGGAACATTACCAAGCTGAAAATAGTATTGCCATTCCCGAAGTACTGCACAAGTACACCGGATTTGAACAAATATAAATTCCTAAACCGTCAATACGACGGTTTTTTTTTGTTAAAAAAACCAAATAGAACAACTGAAAATCTCTTTGCAAAAGAAAGGACATTTACATTTACATAAATTAATTAAATTTCAATGAAATATTTATTTTTTCTAGCCGCTGTACTTACGTTAGCCTCTTGCTCTGACCTTCATAAAAAAGATCAGATTGCTGAAATAGACCAAATGAATAATACTTTAGATAGTATTCAGGAAGTTCTATTCAAAAATGAAATCGACACCATTGCAGCCCTGCGCGTTGCCACCAATTCCGTAGAGATCAGAATAAAAAACTATTATTATGCAGATACTATTGACATGGCCTTGGGAAAGAAGATGGATGCTTACAAGGTGATGCGCAGAGATCTTGGTCCCTTGGGTAGAAGTTTCAACGCGATAAAGAAAGGTGTTACTGAACAGAAAAAAAGCCTCAATAACCTAAAGACTGACATTGAGAATGGCGACGGTGAACGTAAAAAATATGACGAGTATATTGCATTCGAAAAAGATAAGACACACCAACTTCAAAGCCTTTTAAAAGAATATGTAGACAAAAAAGAGAAGACTTTGAAGACTTTCAATGAACTTCATGATGAACTCAACACTTTTTCTTTAAGCCTAATGGAGAAAAAGAATAAGAAATAAATTCTTATCTTTCTGCTATGAGGCTTTGGGTCGTTTTTTTCTTCTTATTTTTTTCTTCAGCAATTCTTGCACAGGGAACGGATCAGCAATTGGCGCAACACTATTATAGTAACGGCGACTTTGAAAAGGCACTGATGTATTATGAAAAATTGTATGATAAGGATCCCTCAAAAATTAACTTTACCAGACTTTATGATTGTTACGTTCAGACAAAACAGCCAAAAGACGCAGAAAAACTCATAAAAAAGCAAATTTCTTCTAACAAATGGGAAGTAGAGTACAAAGTACTTTTAGGTCAGTTCTATGAAGAAAACAATGAAATAGATAAAGCCAACAAACAATACAATTCACTTATTGAAGACCTGAATCCGGATGCAAATTCTGTAATCGAGCTATTCAATGCTTTCAAAGCGAAAGGAAGAAACGACCTGGCACTGCTTACCGTTGAAAAAGGAAGAAAATTATTAAAGAAAAGTTATCCACTTCATTTTCAGTTTGCAGAAATCTACGGTGCCATGGGGCAAACAAACAAGATGATTGCAGAATACTTGGATCTTATTGATTTTCACAGTAGTTATGCATCAACTGTACAGACCATTTTATCACGGCAGATAGATTTCTCCCTGGACAATTCGGTCGAGTACGATATATTAAAATCAGCATTAATCGATCGCGTACAAAAAAAACCGGATGAGCCCGTTTATGCAGAAATGCTCATTTGGTTATTTATTCAGAAAAAGAACTTTGAAGGGGCACTTGTTCAGGTACAAGCAATGGACAAACGTACCAACGAACAAGGTAGATCTGTATTTGAATTAGGTAAAATTTGCGTTGAAAATAAGGAGTATGCAACAGCAAGAAAAGCCTTTAAATACGTGATTAATTTGGGTGACGACAAGCCGTACTACTATTTTTCAGAAAACGCACTGCTCAATACGCAGTTTTTAGAGATCACAACTAGTCGCAATTTTACCAAACAAGAAATCTTAACCACTATTGATGATTATCAACGAGCAATTAATCGAATCGGCAAAAATAGACGTGCAGTTCCTTTGATTCTGGAATTAGCGCACATAGAAGCATTCTACGGAACTAAAGCAGAAGATGCCATTACACTTCTCAATGATGGCTTATCAATAACGGGTATTACTGACATAAATAAAGCCGAATTAAAAATGAAACTTGCCGATATCCATGTATTACATGGCGATATCTGGGAAGCATCGCTTCTTTATATGCAAGTTGAAAATGATTTTAAGTACGAACCCATTGGGCATGAGGCAAAATTTAAAAACGCTAGAATTTTTTACTACGATGGCGAGTTCGATTTTGCTCAATCCCAATTAAGTGTGCTCAAAGAGTCCACCTCAAAACTCATTGCCAACGATGCTCTTAATTTATCGCTGATGATTACTGATAATTTTGGCCTTGACTCCAATTATCAAGCAATGACATGGTTTGCCAATGCTGATCTTCTCATAGAGCAACATAGATATAGTGAGGCTTTCTCTTTATTTGACAGTTTAATAACAAATTACCCCTATCACAGCTTAGGAGATGAGATCCTGATAAAAAAAGCAAAAGCAATGGAACTGAGAGGGAACTGGGATGCTGCCATCAACTTATATAACGAACTACTTAAATACCATGGTGAGGATATTTTGGCAGATGATGCTCTCTTCGCTCTTGCGAACATCTACCAGAATCACCTTATGGACAATGAAAAGGCTATAGAATATTATAAACGTTTGCTCTTTGAATTTAAGGGAAGTTTATTTGCTGAAGAAGTAAGATTAAGATTGAGAATTTTAAGGGGCGATTCAAAAATTAAAAGTGATGAACTCTAAAGGCAAAAAAGTAATCGGTAAGAGTGTACTTTTTTTTATAACACTTTTTAGCTTTACTGCCCTTTCAGCCTGTACCGGCAGTACAGAAAACAATGCAGAGCCTATTAAACAGACTTCAGATACCTTGCAACATGCCTATTTTGCAGCAGGTTGTTTTTGGTGCGTGGAAGCAATTTTTGAATCCATTGAAGGTGTATACGAAGTTACCTCAGGTTATGCTGGAGGTAAAGAAAAAAATCCTACTTACGAACAAGTTTCAAGCGGAAAAACGGGTCACGCCGAAACCGTAAAAATTGATTACAACCCAAAAGTGGTTTCGTATGAAACATTGTTGGAAGCATTCTTCGGTTCACATGATCCTACCACTCTCAATCAACAAGGACCAGACTTTGGTACTCAATACCGCTCAATTATTTTCTATCAAAATCAAGCAGAAAGTGTCGCAGCAGAAAAAATGATACAAAAGTTGTTGGATCAAAAAGTTTTCGATAAAATAACCACCGAAGTAATTCCATTAGAAAAATTTTATCCTGCGGAAATTTATCATCAGGATTATGAAAAAAATCATCCGGACAACCCTTACGTTCAAAAGGTTTCTCGTCCAAGAATTGATGCTTTCAAACGCAAATTCAAACACATATTAAAGAAGGATGAGTAAATTTTCGAATTTTTTAGAAATAAATTAACACGAAAAAGCAACCGAGTTAAAAAACGAACGTCAAAAGGGCAGTTATACTATTTACGAATTTATGAAAACCCATTGGCACAAGGCAGTATTTTCACTAGCCGCAGTTATTATTTTAGGTTGCTTGAACCCCATTCTCGGACAAGAAAACCCCTCAAATCAACAATATCTTTCAAAAGGAATTTTAATTTCTACTGAAGAACTTTCGAAAATCCCCAACGAACTTCATCCTTCAGTCCTAAATTTTCCATTTGACCAATACAGAAATGAATCCACAAGAAGAACAATCCTTGTCAATGATTTATTTTCCTTGGAATTGGCATCATTTGACGAAATGAGAGACCAATCAATTTCCTTTAATGACTCCTTAGCTCAAAACAAATCCCCAGAGGGCTCTTCAAATGGATTACATCCGATCATTACAAAAGTATCTGTCGGATTGCCTTCCTCAAACACAAACTTTAAGAAAAACTAAACTCTCCAAGCTCTAAATAAATCATGAAAAATTTATTGTTATCTGCTTTTTTTCTAACAAGCATAATTAGTTCTATTTTGGCTCAGGGAACAGACTGTTCCGATGCTATAGCAGTTTCTTCAACTTCCTGCTCTGCTGCCGGTGCTTATAACAACACTGGGATCACAGGAACATTATCAGGTCCATCCTGCTTTACCGGTGGAACTAATAATGGTATGTGGTTTTCTTTTGTTGCTACTGCAAATACAGCAAATGTTACAATCAATGGAGGTACCTTAAGCCAACCACAACTTTCCGTTTTATCCAACTCTTCTGGTTGCGTTGGAACGTTTACTGAATTATCTTGTGCCAGTCCCGGAACAGCATCCGCTACTGCATATACCTATAATTTGACCATAGGAAACACCTATTACGTTTATGTAGATGGAAGAAACAACTTGGTAGGAACTTTCCAAATATGTATTGCCTCTCCACCTGCACCATCCAACGATTTATGCTCTGGTGCAACTTCATTAGGAACATTAGGTACTCCAGGGAACTGTGGTACAGGAACTCAAAATGGTTCCACAACAACCTTAAACACAACGAGTATTGGTGCCACACCAGAGGTTCCCTATACGGTATTGAGTTGTAATACTACCGGTGTGAACGACTTGGGTAATTCTGTATGGTACTCATTTGTAGTGCCTCCAAAAGGATTTGGATTAAATGTATCTGTTACTGGTGGAGGAGCGGCACTTGCTAATCCTAACATTTCTGTTTTTACAGGTACTTGTGGGTCATTAACCCCTATAGATTGTTCAACTGGTACAGGCGGTTCGTCTAACCTTACAATAGCCTCAGGGATGATCCCAGGTAACACCTACTTTATTCGCATTAATGGAAACAATAATCAGACAGGAAACTTCACGTTGAATGTAAATTCATTCCAAGATTGTAGTGATTGTCTTCGTCAAGGTACGTTAACCGTCAATCCATTACCTGTGAATGGTAGCTATCAACCGGGTCAAACTGTTCAATTTTGTTTTCATGTGGATCAATGGGTTCAGGTGACTAACAACTGGTTGCATGGAGTTCAAATGACTTTTGGTAACGGTTGGGACGTTTCAAGTATTGTAGCAACTCCGCCATCAGCCTACATGTCAGCCGGTGGAGTTTGGTCCTATTTTCCAACAGGAATAGGTACGGTAAATGGAACAAATTGGGGACCTGGATTTTATTTTGATACAGACATTAATGGTGTTGCAGGGGATAACTTCGGTGACGGAGTTTCTAATCCAGGACTTGTTATCACTCCGCCTGCAAACAGATGGAATTTCTGTTGGACAGTTAAAGTGAAGGACATTTGTAACCCTGGTGGTTCTCTAGGTGTCAATGTCTTTACTTCAGGTGATGGTGAGTCTGGAAATTGGTCGAGTGCAGGTTGTTCGGGTGACCCTACAACAACTTTTAATGCCATAACGGCTTGTTGTCCACCGACAATGGCTAGTACAGGAACCTGTCCAACAGCCAATACAGGTACGGCAACAGCAACTTTAGTTCCAGGAACGGTTGCAACAGCAACGTATCTATGGTCTCCTGGAGGTCAAACTACCTCTTCAATCTCTGGATTAGCTCCAGGATCTTATACTGTCACCATGACTGACGGTAACGGTTGTCAAGCTAGTAACACTGTTACAGTTCAAGCTTTTGCTCTTCCAACTGTAAATGCTGGTTCTGACGTAGCAATTTGTCAAGGGCAATCTACAACATTCGCAGCTACTGCGACTTCTACCCCTAGCCCTGTTACTTTTAATAGCACAGGTTCTACACCTATTCCAGATAACGGGGTAGCCAATAACTGGAATGGATCTTCAGGAACTTATGGGACGAACAATATTACAACTGCCGGAGTAAATCCAGGTTGGACATTTGGTTCAATAACGTTGAACATTAATCATACATGGGATTCTGATGTTATCGTTTACTTAAGAAATCCATGTGGTGGCTTAATTAGACTTATCCGTAATGTTGGAGGGTCTGCAAATGACTTTATAAACACCACTTTTACTCAAACTGCCACAGTCAATATATCAACGGGATTGGCTCCGTTCACTGGAACATGGATTCCTATTGACGGCGCTGGAGCATGGGCTGCGTTCAATGCTTGTACCACTGGAAATGGTAATTGGTCACTTTTGGTAGGAGATCAAGCTGGTGGTGACACCGGAACACTTACGTCTTGGAGTTTAGTACTTAATAATCCTACTACCCCGGCCTTTGTTTGGTCTCCTTCAGGGACACTAACCAACGCTTCGACATTATCTCCAACTGCAACACCCGGTTCAACAACTACATATACGTTGACAGCAACCTCAACTGATGGATGTCAGGCATCTGATGACATTATTGTTACTGTTAATCCACTTCCTACTGTAACCGTTAACAGCCCAAGTGTATGTTCTGGATCTAGCGCTACAGTTACTGCAACACCTGGTTCAGCTGGAACATATTCTTATGCATGGACAGTGCCAGGTGGAGCTCCTGCTCCCGGAAATGTTGCCTCATTTTCAACTACAGTTGCCGGAAATTACAGTGTAATTATTACAAATACTGTTACGGGCTGTGTAAGTGCAAGTGCTTCAGGCACAGTAACCATCAATCCGCTTCCTACAATAACAGGGACTTTAAGTGCTTGTGTTGGTGCAACTTCGAATTTAACGGGTTCAGCAACTGCTCACGCAACTACACCGTGGGCTTCTTCAAATACTGGGGTTGCTACAATAAACAATTCAGGAGTTGTAACTGCAGTTTCAGCAGGTACAACGACAATAACATATATGAATACAAATGGATGTACTATAACTGCAACATTCACAGTTAATCCAATTCCAACGGTCAATGCACCCGCTCCGCAAACGGTTTGTGACGGGACAAGTGTGACCTTATCAGGATCGGGTACCGCATCAACATATACCTGGTCTGGAGGCGTTACTAATGGTGTTGCATTTACACCTTCTATAGGAGTAAATAACTATACTGTTACAGGTACCCTTGCAGGATGTACAGCAACGGCGAATACAACAGTTACTGTAAATGCAATTCCAGTTGTAACTACATCCAATCAAACAGTCTGTGCCGGTGGAAACGTTGCCTTGACGGCCTCAGGTGCTACAACATATTCATGGTCTCCTGGGACTTATTTAAGTGCTACAAGTGGTTCCAGTGTCACATTTACAGCCGGTGCTACTTCAACTTATACCATCACAGGTACTTCAAATGGTTGTAGTTCATCAACTCCAATTACTGTGACTGTATCTGGTAATGCTCCTATCAACGCAGGTTCAGATGTTACCATTTGTGCAGGACAAACAGCAAATTTAGCTGCAACAGGTGGAGTAACCTATTCTTGGTCACCTTCGACTTATCTAAGTGCAAGCTCTGGAGCTAACGTGACTTTCACGGCCGGCGCTACCACAACATATACGGTTACAGGGACCGATGCTGCAGGTTGTCTTGGAACTGATCAAGTTCAAGTAACTGTTAATCCATTACCTACAGCAACCATCACAGGAACAACATCTGTATGTCAAAATGCGGCATCACCGTCTATTACTTTTACAGGAGCGGGAGCTACTGCACCTTACACTTTTACCTATAACATTAACGGTGGAGCAAATCAAACCGTCACCACAACTATTGGAAATAGTATAACTGTTGCTGCACCAACAACTATTGTAGGGTCTTTCACCTATAACTTGATAAGTGTAGAAAGTTCAGCACTTTGTTCGCAAGCCCAAGCTGGCTCTGCGACAGTT
>JBFHIN010000066.1:0-8434 GCA_041596415.1 Crocinitomicaceae bacterium
AAAATGACCCGCGAAGTAAAAAGTATACGTATTGCCCTACTTACGTTGATCTTTTATGCCTCTTATATTTTCATTGAAAAAGGTGGGTTCGTACTGCCCTTACCCTTGTTTGAAATTTTATTTTTTTTCATCTCGTGTTTATTCATTGCCTGGAATTTTAAGAAGGATAGGGGGCTTTACTTGCTAATTCTTACAGTATCATCTCTGAATTTACTTTCAACACAACTTTTCTGGAGTTTTTTTATTGACGACATGGGAATGGCGGAGTTGTCCAATTCTCTGTTGCTAGATTATCTTCGTATTGCATATTATTTAGGCGTTTTGATCTGGGGTACAATCACTATTGTATCTATAAAGAAGAATTTTAAATGGTTGTTGCTATCGTGTTTTATAGTGTGTTTGGTTCCAGCGGTTATATATAGCTCGTGGATCTTAGAAACCTTAAGTTTTTTATTGATGTTTACGGTGTCATTTTTCTGGAAAAGGGATGAACCGACGTATTTACTTTGGCTGCTGTTAAGTTTATTGATTCTTATGAAGGGCTTGAGTTTGAGCCTTTAAGCCATTAATGTGAAATAAAATTTCTTTTTTTTCAATTTTTACTTTGTGTATTCTACGCTTTTATTAATTTTGCCTCCCAGTTCTTTGAACACCCGGTGGGATGGGTGAGTGGCTGAAACCACCAGTTTGCTAAACTGACGTACGGGTAACTGTACCGCGGGTTCGAATCCCGCTCCCACCGCATTTTAGTAGTGAGATACTAGTTGATGGTAAAAACAAATTACGTTTTTATTTTGACGAAAACAGTTACTGAAACTATATTGATTATGAGTGCTTTAACATGGTGCTGTAATTAAACTTTCAGAATTATTGCGTCAAATAGCAAACTTTGTTTGCATTAATGAATAAACTTATTACTTTTGCACTCGCTTTCTGGAGAACGATCCAGATTGAATTGAAAAAATGAAATGATTGCTCGGGGCGTAGCGTAGTCCGGTCATCGCGCCTGGTTTGGGACCAGGAGGTCGCAGGTTCGAATCCTGCCGCCCCGACAGGGGGATGAGCAATCATCCCCTTTTTTTTTAGTGTAGAGCGAAAGAAAATTGAGGTTTCCTCAGTCTTCTAAAGCTACGCAGGTCCCTCGGAATTTCCGTCTTTCCAGACGGTTCCTCGGTCTTCGAAAGCTACGCTTTCTCTGGTCCCGTAGCTCAGCTGGATAGAGCAACTGCCTTCTAAGCAGTAGGTCTTTGGTTCGAATCCAAACGGGATCACTTGAAACCCAGTAATCATAAGGTTACTGGGTTTTTTTGTTTTTTCTTATTGACGCAAATAGAAACCTTTCACCTACTGTCGTTCACTTTTTTTGTCTAAAAAAGACCTGTTTAGTTCTATTTTATAATTCAATCGAAGTGTCGTAATTTTGCAGCATGAATATCCTAATTGTTGAAGACGATCATACGCTGAACAAGAATATCAGTGAAGCCCTTCAGTCGGAAGGAATGAAAGTCACTTCTATCCATGATGGAGGATTGGCAGAAAGAACGCTTCAACGTAAGAAATTTGATTGTGTGATTTTGGATGTGGATCTTCCCAGTAAAAATGGTTTTGAATTGTGTAAAGAGTTTAGAACGTATAATACGACTACGCCTGTAATCATTTTAACGGCATTTAATGAATTGGATGATAAGGTAGAAGGATTCGAATGTGGTGCCGACGATTATCTGACCAAACCTTTTTATATGCGTGAATTGTTGCTTCGAATTCATGCGCTGGTTAAAAGATCGCATTCCAAGCAGGAGCAACAACAGGTAATTACGGCAGGTGATATCGTAATTAACACGAAAACAAAAACTGTCGTTCGGCAGGGCAAGGAAATTGTGCTTACCCCAAGAGAATATCAAATTTTAGTAAAACTAATAGAGAATAAGGGTGAACTAGTGCCCAAGAAAGAACTTATCAAGGAAATATGGGGCAATGTGTTGGAAGCGAATACCAACACAATTGAAGTGTACATCAATTTTCTTAGAAATAAGATCGACAAACCTTTCAATCAGCAGAACATAAAGACAAAAGTTGGATACGGTTATTATTTTGAAGGTGGATAAATGAAGATCAGGAATAAAATTATCGTTTACTTCTCACTTTCAACGCTTGCACTTACTGGCATTGCCTTCATTTTTATATTTTTTCTTTTTTCAGAAAAAAGAGAAGAGGAATTTCAGATGCGTCAAAAAGATAAGATTACGACAACTTTGAAATTATTGGCGCAAATCAAACAAACTGATAACGAACTCGTTGAGGAAATTGACATCTTAACCATACATGATCTTTATGACGAAAAATTACTCTTGTTTAATGCAGAAAAGCAACTCATTTATTCAAGTGTGGATGATGTGCCGGTCCCATTTTCCAAAGAACTGTTGTCTAAACTAACTGCACGTAACATTTGGATCGAAACAAAGGATGGATTATACGATGTGATAGGGGCCTATGTCGAATCCAATGGAAAGATTTTCTTTGGGATTAGTAAGGCCTATGATACTTACGGCTATTCGAAATTGAGATTTTTAGGTTACATCTTGATTTTTACCTTCATAAGCATCTCCTTGATCATTTTGCTCGTATCGGTTTTTTTATCAAAAAAAATTACCCAACCATTATTAGCTGTTACAGAACGAATTAAGGAGTACAATTTCGAAGAAGATTATGCGCCTATTGAAGTAACTGGGTCTAAAAATGAAGTTGATCTTTTAGCGAGTCAGTTCAATCGACTAATGAAAAGAATGAATGAGGTTTTCTCGTTTCAAAAGCATGCTATCCATCACATTTCTCATGAATTGAAAACCCCTATAAGCATTTTAGTTTCTAATTTCGAGCGAATCGAGAAAGAAAAGGACCCTGAACGCTTGAAAATGCTGATCGAAAGTCAGAAAGAGGACACAAAGAACTTGGGTGAAATAATCAATTCGCTTCTTGAGATCGCGAAAACAGAATCTGGTAATAGTTTGGTTCATGAGCCCATTAGAATTGATGAAATAGTCTTTGATGTTGCTGAAGAACTAAAGTCTATCTATACTGAATACAAATTCAAGATTGACTACGACGTTCCTGCACCGGATGAGACAAATCTTACCGTTTTGGGAAATGAACGCTTGTTAAAATCTGCGTTGATGAATCTCATGCAAAATAGCATACACTACAGTAAGAATAAAACGTCCGTAATTACCATAAGAAACGTTGGTCAGAACGTTGAATTAGTCATTGAAAATAAAGGAAAAACGATCAGTGAAAAGGAGCGTCAGTTCTTGTTTCAGCATTTTTTTAGAGGTGAGAACAGCAAGGGGAAAAGAGGTTTTGGACTCGGACTTGTGTTGGTCAATAAGATCGTTTTGCTCCATAATGGAACGGTTTCCTATCAAGTGAGAGATGACCAGTTCAATGTCTTTACCATCTCGTTTCCTTTAAGCTAAATTTTATTCATTTTAAGGTCTTTTTAAGCTTGTACTAAGAATCTTTGTATCCACCTAATAATGTAGATACAATGAGTTTTAAGGTCATATCAAGTCTGTTCATATTGAACATTGCGTTTTTTTGTTCGGGACATGATACCCTGAAATTAAATTTAGATCAGGCTGATAGTTTGTTCTTAAAAAAGAATTTCTTCTTACTGGCCTCCTCCATGCATGTTGAAGCGCAAAAAGCACTTGTTATTCAGGCCAAGGTTTATCCAAATCCCATTTTTACAGCTGATTTTAATGCTTATGATCCTGAAAATAATGTACCCTTCCATGTTGGTAGTACAGGCCAAAAGGGGTTTCAGTTTGAACAATTGCTTTTATTAGGAGGGAAAAGAAAGAATGAAATTCAGTTAGCCAATACTAACGCACAGTTGGCTCAATTGGAGTTCCAACAATTGCTGAACCAGTTGAAATTCCGTTTGCACAGCGATTTGTTTTCTGCAGGTCAGTTTCAAGTGCTGCTCAAGAGATATAATCATCAACTTCAAATGTTGGAAACCTTACTTTCTGCCTATGAAACACAGGCAAACAAAGGAAATCTACCGTTGAAAGATGTTGTTCGACTAAAGGGTGCATATTTAAAACTTAACAACGACAGAGCCGAGCTTTACAAGGATTATTTTGCCATTCAAGCATCCTTGCAGACCTTGTTGCAATCTACTTCGATCATTGAGTTTCAGTTTTCAGAAGCGGACATTGAAAAGTACATTCGTTTAAACAGCTTAGAGGAAATCAAGACTGCAGCTATGCAGAACAGACCTGAATTATTGATTATCGAGAACAATAAACTTTTGGCTGAACAATATTTTAAGTATCAGAAAAGTCTAGCTGTACCGGATGTCAATTTGTTCACTTCTTACGATCAACGAGGCGGAGCATTTCAAAATCAGGTAAATATTGGATTTTCAATTCCGCTGCCTTTATGGAACCGAAATCAGGGGAACATAAAGTTTGCTCAATACAACATTATGGAAGCTGATTATACTTTACAGGCCCGTCAAAATGAGTTGATCAGCGAGGTGCAAAATGCTTATTATCTCTACACACAAACTGTATCGGAATACCAGAAAGCTAAGTCGATTTACAACGAAGATTTTGAGATCACGCTCACGGGAATGACAGAAAATTTCCAAAAAAGAAATGTTTCTATTGTAGAATTCATAGACTTTTTTGAAGCCTATAACGAAATGCTAACCGAGCTCACCCGAATCAAAGTACAGCTGGTGATTTCAGGAGAACAATTAAATCATTTAACAGGAAAATCCCTTTATTAAAAATGAAGAATAAAATTTTTAAAAACGCAATTCTGGTTGTTACGCTCGTAGGTTCTATCTACGGTTGTAAACAAGAAACTATACAGGAGGATGGTTTTGTATTTTCGATGAGCGACACTATGCTCAAACAATGCGAATTCGCAACGATCCAATTGGAGGATGTCAAGAATGAAATTCGTTTTTTCGGAAAGATCGAGGCTGATAACAACAAAACAGCACAGGTTTTTTCTGCTGTTGGCGGTTTGGTGGCTTCCATAAATGTTAGTTTGGGTGATTATGTACAACAAGGAGATGTACTGGCTACAATTCAGAGTAGTGAGGTGGCACGTTATGAACAGGAAAGACTCGATGCGTTGAGTGAAGTAGCCGTTGCGGAGAAAAAATTGCAAGTTGAAAAGGATCTCTTTGCAGGTAAATTGAATTCAGAAAAGGATGTTAAGCTGGCAGAGGCTGAGCTGGAAAAAGCAAAAGCCAATTTGAATCGAATTAAAGAGATCTATAAGATTTATCACTTTAAAAAAGGTTCTGTATTTCCTGTTGTAGCGCCAATCAGTGGCTTTGTGATTGAAAAGAAAATCAACATCAATGAACTTTTACGTGCAGATGAGAGCGAACCATTGTTTTCTATCGCCAATACGAATGAGATCTGGGCGGTAGCTTATGTGAATGAAAGTGACATTTCGCATATAAAAGAGGATTATTCGGTTGCCGTTAAAACATTGGCCTTTCCAGATGAAATCTATAAGGGAACGATCGAAAAAATCTATAATGTGATCGATGCAAACACCAAATCCATGAAGTTCAGGGTGCGCATTCCAAATACAGATTTTAAGTTAAAGCCGGAAATGAATTGCACAGTCAGCGTGCACTATGCTGAAAACAAAAAAATGATTGCAGTGCCTTCGTCAGCTGTTATTTTCGACAAGAACAAATATTGGGTAGTGGTGTTTAAAAACAAAAACAATGTGGAAACCCGCCAAGTCAGTATTTACAGGCAGTTGGGTGATGTAACCTATTTATCTTCCGGTGTAAATCAAGGGGAAACCGTGATCTCTAAAAATGGAATATTGATCTACGATGCTATTAACGATTAACGTGTTGAGTTGTGAATAATTTCATTAAAAATATCATTTCCTTTTCTCTCAAGAATAGGTTCTTCACTTTCTTTTGGGTCGGGATTATTGTAGTTGCGGGAACCTTTAGTTTTATTAAAATTCCGATTGAAGCCTTTCCTGATGTAACCAACACACAAATCATTATCGTCACGGAATGGAATGGGAGAAGTGCCGAAGAAGTAGAGCGCTTTGTGACAACACCGATCGAAATTGCCATGAACAGTGTTCAGCGCAAAACGAACGTACGCAGTATTACCATGTTTGGTTTGTCTGTTATCAAGATCATATTTGAGGACGATGTTGATGATTTCTTTGCACGTCAACAGGTGAATAATCAATTGCGAAACGTCTCATTGCCTGAGGAAGTAGAGCCTGATGTGCAGCCACCATATGGGCCTACTGGAGAGATCTTTCGTTATGTATTGAAAAGTGATCTTAGAGATACACGAGATCTGTTAACGATCCAAAACTGGACGATCGATAAAGAGTTAAGAAGGGTTCCGGGAGTAGCCGATGTGGTAGCTTTTGGAGGACAGGAAAAAATCTATGAAATTTCTGTAGACCCTTTGAAACTGCAACGGTTCGACCTTACACCACTTGAGTTGTATGAGGCAATCAATAAATCGAACCTAAATGTTGGAGGAGATGTCATTGAAAAGAACGGTCAGGCATATGTTGTAAGGGGTATTGGACTCTTGGACAGTAAGCGTGACATTGAAAATACGATCGTAGACATCTTTAACGGAAATCCCTTACTTGTTAAAGATGTGGCTCAAGTCGTTGAAGGCAGTAAACCTCGAGTGGGTCAAGTTGGGCTAAATCATGATGACGATGTCGTTGAAGGAATTATTGTCATGCGTAAAGGTGAAAATCCGAGTGAAGTTTTAACGCGCGTAAAGGCGAAGATCGATGAATTGAATACAGAGATTTTGCCTAGTGACGTGAAGATGGAAACCTTTTACGACAGGGATAATTTAATGGCGTATTGTACTAGTACTGTGATGCATAATCTCCTGGAGGGAATCATTTTGGTAACGGCAATTGTTTTTCTTTTCATGGCAGATTGGCGTACCACATTGATTGTAGCCATTGTGATCCCATTGTCACTGCTCTTTGCCTTTTTAATGCTTAAAATGAAAGGTATGAGCGCCAATCTATTGTCGCTAGGTGCAATAGATTTCGGGATTATCATTGATGGAGCAGTGGTGATGGTAGAAGGAATTTTCGTCGCGCTCGACCATAAAGCACATCAAACAGGTATGAAGAGATTTAATCGCCTGGCTAAGCTTGGTTTGATTAAAACAACCGGTATTCAAATGGGAAAAGCAATTTTCTTTTCCAAACTGATCATTATTTCTGCATTACTGCCAATTTTCGCTTTTGAGAAAGTTGAAGGCAAAATGTTCTCTCCATTGGCCTGGACCTTAGGTTTTGCTTTGCTGGGAGCATTACTTTTTACGCTAACCTTAGTGCCGTTGCTAAGTTCACTCCTTTTAAATAAAAATGTAAGGGAGAAAGAGAATTTCTTTACGCGTTTTGTTAACCGAACAGTAGCGAGAGGGTTCAACTGGACCTTTGCACACAAAAAGTTAACGATGATCATTGCAGGAGTTTGTTTTATCCTAACCATGTTCTCCACACGTTGGTTGGGAACTGAATTTCTTCCGCAACTCAACGAAGGTGCGCTCTGGGTTGAAGCTAAAATGCCCATGAGTTATTCCTTGCCTAAGACAGTGGAGATGGTGAGTGTCCTGCGTAAAGAATTACTTAGTTTTCCCGAAGTGAACGGTGTGCTTTCACAAACGGGAAGAAGCAACGATGGTACAGATCCAAGTGGTTTTTATTATGTACAAATGCAAGTTAATCTTAAACCAAAAGACAATTGGAAGCGCAATTTAACGCTTGATGATCTGGTGGAAGAAATGGATGGGAAACTGAAAAAATACCAGGGAATCAACTACAATTATTCTCAGCCTATTATTGACAATGTGGCCGAGGCCGTAGCTGGCATGAATGCCTCAAACGCTGTCAAGATTTATGGTGATGACCTGCATAAATTGGATGAATATGCCAATGCGGTTATTAAACAGATCGAAACGGTTCAAGGAATAAAGGATGTTGGAATTCTCAGAAACATCGGTCAACCGGAGCTTAACATCTTACTTGATGAAGAGAAAATGGCAATTTACGGGATCACCAAAGCCGAAGCACAGGCAGTGATCGAAATGGCAATCGGAGGAAAAACGGCGACACAAAAATATGAGGGAGAGAAGAAATTCGAGATACGTATTCGTTACGATAAAGATTACAGAAAGAATGAGGAAGATATTCTAATGTTGATGATTCCCACTATCACAGGGAATCGAGTGCCGTTGCGGGAGATCGCACAAATCAATCAGTTAACGGGGCCTGCTTTTATTTATCGCGACAATACCAAACGTTTTATCGGTGTTAAGTTTTCCGTTCGTGAACGTGATCTGGGAAGCACCATAGCTGAAGCACAACAAAAAGTGAATGCACATGTCAA
>JBFHIN010000067.1:0-8356 GCA_041596415.1 Crocinitomicaceae bacterium
CCTTAGAGCCCGGTCAGTTTTGATCGGGCTTTTTTATTTCTATTTACTCAATTGGTCATTTCTCGAAGCATTTTAGTAACTTTAGCGGCTTCAAAAGACGGATTATGCCAAAAATTAGAAAACAAGACGCACTGGATTATCATTCATCAGGGAAACCGGGAAAGATAGAGGTCGTTCCCACTAAACCATATTCCTCCCAGCGAGATTTATCATTAGCATATTCTCCGGGAGTGGCAGAACCATGTTTAAAGATCGCTGAAACACCGGAGGACGTTTATAAATATACGAGTAAAGCCAACTTAGTAGCTGTAATTTCAAACGGTACAGCCGTATTGGGGTTGGGTGATATAGGCCCACTTGCCTCTAAACCGGTGATGGAAGGGAAAGGACTTCTTTTCAAGATCTTTGCGGATATAGATGTTTTCGACATCGAAGTGGATGCCAAGGATCCTGAATTGTTTATTCAGACAGTTAAAGCCATAGCACCTACGTTTGGTGGCATAAACCTGGAAGATATTAAAGCCCCGGAGGCTTTTGAGATAGAGCGCCGACTAAAAGAAGAATTGGATATTCCCATCATGCACGATGATCAGCATGGTACAGCCATTATTTCTGCGGCAGCATTGTTAAACGCACTTGAGTTGGCAAAAAAGAAAATTGACAAGGTAAAGATCGTAATGTCAGGAGCAGGTGCCGCGGCTATGTCTTGTGCAAAACTGTACTGTGCCTTGGGAGCTAAAATTGAAAATATCTGGATGTTTGATTCAAAAGGATTGATCTTCAAAGGTCGAACTGATCTGGATGAAAGTAAAAAGCCATATTCCACCCATGCCAAATCGATTTCACTTGAGGAAGCCATGCGCAAAGCGGACGTTTTTGTCGGCTTATCTAAGGGTAATATCGTTTCAAAGGAAATGGTCAAATCAATGGCTAAGGAACCAATCGTTTTTGCGTTGGCAAATCCTGAGCCCGAAATTTCGTATAAAGATGCAACTTCCGCACGCAAAGATATTATCATGGCTACTGGGCGTTCAGATCATCCTAATCAAGTGAATAATGTTCTTGGATTCCCATTTATATTTCGAGGAGCTTTGGATGTGCGTGCTTCATGCATCAATGAGGAAATGAAGCTGGCGGCAGTCAAAGCTTTGGCATCCTTAGCTAAGGAAACAATTCCCGAAGAAGTGATCGAGGCATACGGAGAAAAGAATATTTCTTTCGGACGAGATCAGATCATCCCTAAACCACTTGATCCACGTTTGATTTATTACGTAGCACCAGCAGTGGCTAAAGCTGCGATGGAATCTGGTGTTGCCAAAAATCCGATCAAAGATTGGGATGTGTACGAAAGACAGCTGAAAAGTCGTTTGGGTCTCGATAATAAATTGATCAGAAATATTACTGAAAAGGCGCAAAGCAATCCAAAACGAGTTGTTTTTGCTGAAGCAGACAACATTAAAATATTAAAAGCCGCTCAAACGGCTTGGGAAGAGGGTGTTGCTCAACCTATTTTATTGGGTAAACGTAGTAAAATAGAGGAACTTATTGAGGAATATAGCATTGAATTCCAGAATGTTCAGATAATCGATCCTAAATCAGAGGAGGAAGAAGAGCGTAGATTGAACTACGGTAAAGCTTTCTTTGAAAAGCGCAAGCGCAAAGGAATGACTGAGTTTGAGTCAATTCAGATCATGCGTGAGCGCAATCACTTCGGTGCCATGATGGTAGAGACCGGTGAGGCTGACGCCATGATTTCTGGAGTAACGCGAAATTACAGAAGTGTTGTACGTCCGGCTATTCAGACCATTGGACTGCAGAAGGATGTTAATCTCATAGCAGGTATGTACATTTTGGTAACCAAGAGAGGTCCGATTTTTATGGCAGACACAACCATCAATAAAAATCCAACGGCTGAGGAAATAGCGGAAATCACCAATAATGTTGCTAAGATGATCCGTAAGTTCAAAGTAACTCCAAGGATAGCTCTGTTAAGCTATTCTAATTTTGGATCGTCACCGGGTGAAGATTCAGAGAAAATGGCTAAAGCTGTTGAGATTCTGCATGAGAAGTATCCAAATCTTGTGGTTGATGGTGAGTTGCAAGCCAATTTTGCTCTCAATAACGACTTGATGATGGAAAAATTCGCCTTCTCCAATTTGGCAAATAAAGAAGTGAATACTTTAATTTTCCCGAATTTGTCTGCTGGCAATATTGCATACAAACTATTACAGGAAATGACGGAAGGCGATGCAATCGGACCGATACTTGTCGGGCTTAAAAAATCAGTTCACGTGCTTCAGTTAGGCTCTTCCGTACGCGAAATTGTGAATATGGTGAAAGTGGCCGTAGTTGATGCACAAAACAAATAAACATGATAGGACACCTGAACGGAAGATTGGTTGAAAAAAACCCTACGGAGTTAATCATTGAATGTGGCGGAGTAGGATATGAACTGAAAGTATCATTGAACACTTTTGCTTCTTTGGGTAACGAGGAACAGGTTAAGTTATATACTAAGTTGATTGTACGTGAAGATGCTCATATTCTCTATGGTTTTTACACTAAAGAGGAACGAGAAATGTTTCAGCACTTGATTTCCGTCTCTGGTATAGGCCCGAATACAGCTATAATTATGCTTTCTTCTTTGAGTCCGGAGGAAGTTGCTGCAGCCATCCAGCAAGAGGATGTGAGAACCATTCAAAGTGTAAAAGGGATAGGTGCAAAGACAGCCCAGCGTGTTATAGTAGACCTGCAGGGTAAAATGTTAAAAATGAGTTTTTCGTCAGAAAATATATTTACTAAAAACAATACGAATCGATTTGATGCGTTAACTGCATTGGTTTCTTTAGGATTCGACAAAAAAGCTGGCGAAAAGGCACTGGATAAAGTGGCAACTGGCGACGACAGCGTCGAATATTTGATCAAAGAAGCATTGAAAATTTTGTAAGTGAGTACATTAAAAAGGCTACATACTGCTATGAAAGCAAAGTGGTGTCTGCTAGGCATTTCGATCTTCATCCTTGTGAATCAAGGTCTTGGTCAGGACACCCTGATCTATCCTATTAACAATGCATTAGATCCTACCCAGACTTCCCCACAAAGCTTCGACCTTGGCGATCCTTCATCCATGAAGCAGACCATCGTATATGATCCTGCTACGGGAACTTATGTTTTTAAGGAAACTATCGGAAGTGGACTGAATTACCGTAATCCTTCTATGATGACACTGGAGGAATACTTGGAGTATGAACGTCAGAAATCGTTAAGAGATAACTGGAAAGAAAAGATCGATGAGCAAACAGCTCAAAGTCAACCTATGGAGTTCCCGATCAAGATCGATAGTAAAGTCTTCGAAAACTTCTTCGGTTCAGACCAGATCACTATACGACCACAAGGATCCGTAGAATTGTCTTTCGGTGTAAATTCTTCCCGCTATGATAATCCTATTTTACCTGTAAAACAAAGAAGAATTACCCGTTTCGACTTCCAACAGCAAATCCAGTTGAACCTTGTAGGGCAAATTGGAACAAAATTGAAAATTGGAACAAGTTACAATACACAGGCAGCTTTCGATTTTGATAACATTTCAAAGTTGGAATACACAGGTGATGAAGATCAGATCATGCAAAAGATCGAGTTGGGGAACGTGGCCTTGCAATTACCTACGTCTTTGATCCAAGGATCTCAAACACTCTTTGGTGCAAAAACACAAATGAAATTTGGTCGTGCAACCGTAGATCTTATTGCAGCTTCCTCAAAAGGTAAACGTCAAGAGATCAACATCACCGGCAAGGCGCAAGTTCAGAAATTTGAACTATCTGCCGATAACTACGAGGCGAATCGACATTATTTCTTGAACCTGTATCATCACGATCATTATGACGCGGCAATGTCAACAGTTCCAATTGTGAGCTCCTCGGCTTATATTACCCGAATGGAGGTTTGGTTAACAAACCGAACCAACAGTACTGAGAATACGAGAAATATTTTAGCCTTCTCCGATTTAGGTGAATCAAAAGTGGAGAACTGTCAGGGAACTCCTGGTAATTATGCTGCCGATGAATTGCCGGACAATGCTTCTAATGGATTGTATGATTGGGCTTCTAATCAACCTTTAGTGAGAGGTTTTTCTAATGCCGTAAGTGCACTTAGTTCTCAGGTAACTGCACCTGGACCTTTCCAACAAGCCATTCATTATGAAAAAGTAGAGAATGCACGTAAATTAACCGAACAAGAATTTTCCTACAATGCCCTGTTGGGTTACATATCTTTAAATCTTCCCTTGAATAATGACGAGGTACTTGCCGTTGCTTATGAATATACCTACAAAGGACAAACGTATCAAGTAGGTGAGTTCTCAACCGATGGTATAGCTGGAAAAGATGCTTTGATACTTAAATTATTGAAGCCTACCATCACCAATCCTAATAATAAGGTGTGGGATCTTATGATGAAAAACGTTTATTCTATTGGGGCATACCAAGTAGATCAAAATGGCTTTAGAATAGATATTTTATACAATAACCCGGAAACTTCTTTATTGGTACCCTTTTTTCCGCTGCCTGGTGTAGACGATAAACAGATTGTAACACTTCTAGAAATGGACCGTTTGAATCAGGTGAATCAACCTTTTTCGGATGGGGTATTCGATTATGTTCCAATTACATTCAATGGAAATAGGGCGGAAAACGGGGGAACGATCAATACGAGAAATGGACGTGTTTACTTTTCAACTGTCGAACCTTTTGGCAAAACATTGGCCCAGAAATTAAGTGCTGCAGGCGTCCCGGATTTGGTGATAAACCAAGTAACGTACACTGAATTGTATGATTCCACTAAAACGGCAGCACAACAGATACCAAGTAAAAATCGCTTTAGCTTCAAGGGTGAATATCAATCTTCAATAAGCTCTGATATTCCACTCAATGCTTTGAATGTCCCACAAGGAGCGGTGACTGTAACGGCAGGAGGAATCAATTTGACTGAAGGCGTGGACTATACTGTTGATTACAATTTAGGACGTGTAAAAATTCTAAATTCAGGTATATTAGAATCAAATACGCCTATAAAAATTAGTATTGAAAGTAACTCGGTTTTTGGTTTTCAAGCCAGATCCCTCATTGGAGCCCACTACAACTACCGTTTTAGTGAACGATTTAATATAGGAGGTACTTGGATGAGAATGATGGAGCGCCCGGTTACACAAAAAGTTGATATCGGTAGCGAACCATTCAAGAACAATATTTTAGGCGTTGATCTTGCTTATCGCACAGATGTACCTTTCCTAACAAAAATGGTAGATTTCTTGCCGGTGATCTCCACAACCCAGAAGTCCACGTTCTCATTTACAGGTGAATTCGCACATTTGATACCGGGTCAACCAAGAGCTATCAATAAATCAGGAACATCGTATATTGATGATTTTGAAGGTGCACAAAGCACTATCGATCTTCGATCAGTTACTTCTTGGCGTTTGGCATCTGTTCCACAAGGTCAACCGGAACTGTTTCCAGAGGCTTCTGTTAAAGATCTTTCGGCTGGTTTTAAAAGAGCAAAGACATGTTGGTATTTGATTGATCCACTATTTTATCAAAGTAATTCATTGACGCCCCAACACATTGTGCAGGACCCTACGATGCTTGCTGATTCTAGAATGAGACTTGTTAATCAAACTGATATCTTCCCTAATTTACAGCAACAATACGGTTCCATTCCTAACATCCCGATACTTGAATTGGCATACTATCCAACTGAACGTGGGATGTATAATTACGATACAACCAATACGGTAAATGCGGAAGGAAAATTTATTAATCCTGAAAACCGTTGGGGTGGAATCATGCGGGCTCTCTCAACGAACGATTTTGAGTTGACTAACATCGAATTTATCCAATTCTGGGTGTTGGATCCGTTCAATGAGGATGCTGAAAACGTAAATCCTAATGCGCAACATAATGGAGGCGATCTGTATTTTAACTTAGGTAATGTTTCTGAGGATATTTTACCTGATTCGAGAAAAAGTTTTGAGAATGGTTTACCACCTACAGGTATTGCATTGGGGAACGATGTAGATACCACGATTTGGGCAAGGGTCTCTACACAACAGGTAGTAGTGAATGCTTTCGACAATGATCCGGCGTCTAGATTAAACCAAGATGTTGGTATCGATGGATGGAACAATGTGCAGGAAAGACTAGCCTATCAGAATTACGTGAATTGGGTACAGAATAACCCGACTTTAAGTGCAACGGCTAAAGCAAAAATGATTTCAGATCCATCAAACGATGATTATAATTTCTATCGAGATGATGACTATGATCTTGCAAAACTGAATATTCTTGAGAGATACAAGAAATATAACGGTATGGAAGGTAATTCGCCGACGACAGAGATGTCGGATACTGCAAATCTTGCCGGATACCCTACACAAGGTACTAACATGCCCGATATCGAGGATATTAACCAAGATAATAACTTGTCAGAAACTGAAGCTTATTTCCAATACCGCGTAAGTTTACGTCCGAATGATATGCAAGTGGGTAAGAATTTCATTACGAATATTCAAACCTACCAAAATGGTACAAAAACAGAGCGTTGGTACCAATTTAAAATACCAATTCGCGATTTTGAACAAAAGGTGAACGGAATACAGGATTTCAGATCTATTCGTTTCATGCGTATGTTCATGAAAGATTTTGATGAAGAGGTATTATTGCGCTTTGCTCGTTTGGAATTTGTCAGAGGTGAGTGGAGACGTTATCTGGATGATCTTACGCAACCCGGGGAAAGTGTTCAAACTGACCCAAACCTTACTGCTTTTAACATAGGGGCTGTAAACGTTGAAGAAAACGATCAACGTAGTCCAATCAAATACGAGATACCTCCAGGTATTTTACGAGAGGTAGACCCCTCGCAAACCTATCAACGTCAGTTAAATGAGCAATCGTTGGTGTTAGACGTTTGTAATTTGCAAGATGGGGATGCTCGAGCTGCATACAGAAATGTGCAATTTGATGTGCGAACTTACAAGAAAATGAAGATGTTTGTTCATGCTGAAGAGGTGCTAACTACTATGCCTTTGAAGGATGAAGATTTAACGCTATTTGTGCGTTTAGGGACGGACTTCGATGATAATTACTATGAGTATGAATTGCCAATGGTTAAGACGCAGTGGGGCGCAACTTTACCTGAGGATATTTGGCCGGCTGCCAATGATGTTGAGATTGTATTTGATGATCTCCTGAATTTAAAAAAGAAACGGAATGCCCTCATAGAAAGTGGTAACTCGACCGTTTCCTACGTAGTTGAATATGTTGATGTAGATCCGGCAAATTCGAGGCGTAGGTTAAAAGTGAAAGGAAGCCCGAACCTGCAAGGTATTAAAACGATCATGGTAGGTATTCGCAATCCACATATTAACGATCAAAACGTTTGGCCAGACGACGGACAAGCGAAATGTGCCATTGTTTGGATCAATGAGTTGCGCTTAACGGATTTCGTAAGTGAAGGTGGTTCGGCTGCAGTAGCTCAAATGCAAGTTCAATTAGCGGATTTTGCCAATGTTTCAATGTCAGGAAATTATTCCGGCATCAACTGGGGTAGTGTTGAAAGTAGAGTGCAGGACCGTCAACGTAATGAACGTATCGGTGTAGATATGAATGCAAATGTGCAACTGGGCCAATTTTTCGGTCGTAGAGCAGCTGTTTCGTTGCCATTCTTCTACGGGTATTCCTTGGGAGTGATAAATCCTGAGTATGACCCGTTTAATCCCGATGTACGTTTAGCTGATTATGATTTAGCAACACGTAAAGAAAGAGCAAGGGCAGGGCAAGATTTTAATGAGCGACGTTCATTCAATTTTACAAACGTTCGTAAAGCTCCAAAGGCAGGAGCACAACCGCTATTCTTTGATGTTTCCAATTGGTCGTTGAGCTATGCGTTTTCTGAAAATCTACGAAGGGACTTCAACACCAATTATGACCGAACGAAGACTTGGACAGGAGGTTTGAATTACAACTATTCATTCAAAGCTAAACCTTTTGAGCCTTTCAAAAATGCGAAATTTGCGCAAAAGTCAAAATGGTTGAAAATTGTTAAGGAAACTAACATTTTCCTTACACCAAAAAACATGTCATTCAGTAATGATCTGTTACGTATGTATAACGAGCGACAGGTTAGAAACAATTTAGTGCCCAACTATGAATTCCAACCTGTTTATGTTAAGCGATTCAACTGGAACAGAACTTACGGGCTTGGTTACGACCTCACTAAAAACCTGAAGGCCACTTTCAACGCTACGAATCGATCAATTTTTGAAGAAGGTGATGGCAGAGTAGATAAAAAATTAGATCCTAAC
>JBFHIN010000068.1:0-8170 GCA_041596415.1 Crocinitomicaceae bacterium
GAATAACAATAAGAAAACTTGTCTAAATTGACGGTGTAATTCTTCTTTTTTGCGGCTTGCTGAATGAAGAGGTCATCGTCGCCGGATGGCAGAAAGTAATGACTTTTGAAGCCTTGTACTGATTCGAAGGTCCTTTTTGTATAAGCCATATTTCTTCCAACCCCCATGTAAGGAAGTTTTGCCAGAGCCATTGAAAAATAATTCATAGCAATCCAAGAAGTGTCAAAACGGATCAAACGATTTAAAAAACCTTTTTCTTTCGTATAAGGTCCGTAGCCAAGTACAATCTCCTTGCCGTCAACAAAACAAGATGCCATGCTCTTTAGCCAAACGTTGGAAGACGGTTTGCAGTCAGCATCCGTAAAAAGCAGGTGTTCATATTTCGCGCCTTTGATGCCAAGCGTTAAGGGTAGTTTTTTTCCTGGTTTGAGGTGCGGACTGCGTGCTACTTCTATTACGTGCAGATTGTTGTATTGACGTTTGTAAGCGTTTAATAGATGTGAAGAATCATCGATGGATTGATGATTGATTACTATTACCTCAAATTCAGGGTAATTCTGTTGCAATAAGTACGGTAAGTTTTCAAAAAGATTGTCGGCTTCGTTCCTTGCCGCCACGATAATACTCACCCCGGGAAGTTCTGACTCAGTCAATCTTTTACCTGGTTTATAAAATGCTAATCTACCGTAAATCAATAGGGTGTAAAGGAGAATCAGAAATGCCATGAGTGCAAAAACACCAAAAACAGATACGGAAAATATGTTGTCCAATGAGGGTAAAAACTGCATTCTCTCTAAAGCTTTGGTACAAAGATGGGATGCTTATTGAAATACATGTATCTTTGCCCTGTTTATTTTTCAACAAAATTATGCACTTTAATTTAATTCAGACTGACCCGAACTCAAAGGCGAGAGCAGGGGAGTTACATACAGACCATGGAGTAATACAAACACCCATCTTTATGCCGGTAGGAACTGTCGGATCAGTAAAGGGTGTGCATCAGCATGAATTGAAGGAAGAAATAAAGGCACAGATCATTCTAGGTAATACCTATCATCTGTTTCTTCGTCCGGGACTGGAAGTGTTAGAAGGTGCAGGTGGCTTGCATAAATTCATCAATTGGGATCGACCAATGTTGACGGATAGCGGCGGGTATCAAGTGTATTCTTTGTCGGGAACAAGAAAAATTCAAGAGGAGGGTGTGCGCTTTCAATCGCATTTAGATGGCAGTTATCATTTCTTTACCCCGGAAAGGGCTATTGACATTCAGCGTACCATTGGAGCAGATATCATCATGGCTTTTGATGAATGTACACCATATCCATGTGATTACAATTATGCGAAAAGATCGATGCACATGACGCATCGATGGTTAAAGCGATGCATGGATCAAATGAATAATACGGAACCTAAATATGGGTATCAACAAGCTCTGTTTCCAATTGTGCAGGGTAGTGTATACAAAGATTTACGAGTTGAATCGGCAGAAACCATTGCTTCTCACGATGCTATTGGTAATGCTATTGGGGGGCTTTCTGTGGGTGAGCCGGATGAGGAGTTGTACAGTATGACTGATCTGGTTTGTTCTGTTTTGCCGAAAGAAAAGCCGCGTTATCTCATGGGGGTTGGTACTCCGGTAAATATCCTCGAGTGTATTGCCATGGGGGTGGATATGTTCGACTGTGTGATGCCAAGCAGAAATGCACGTCACGGAATGTTGTTTACTTCCGAAGGGATCATTAATATCAAGAATGAAAAATGGGCAAAGGACTTTTCTCCCTTGGATCCGAATGGAACGGCTGATGTGGATAAACTATATTCAAAAGCTTATTTGCGCCACTTGATCAAGGCTAAAGAGAATTTGGGGATTCAGATAGCTACTATCCATAACCTTGCCTTTTACCTTGAATTGGTACGACAAGCACGAGAGCAAATAATGCAAGGAACTTTCCGTTCGTGGAAAGATCAAATGATTCCAAAACTGCAAAACAGACTGTAACTTGATATGATCAAGCTTCTGGACAGATATATTATCAAGAAATTCTTAAGCACATTCTTTTTTATGCTTGGAGTGATCATGCTTCTTGCAATGGTCTTTGATCTGTCTGAACGTTTGAGTGAGTTTATCGATAATAAGGCTCCAGTTTCGGCAATCATTTTTGATTATTACTTGAACTTCATTCTTTTTTATGGGAATATGTTCTCGTCGATGATCATCTTTGTTTCGGTTATATGGTTCACGGCCAAGATGGCTCAGGATACAGAGATTATCCCCATGCTTAATAGCGGAAAACCTTTTCATCGTTTTTTAAGGCCGTACATGATCGCTGCAACATTCCTTATGTTGATTTCCTTGGTGATGAATCATTTTGTGCTTCCGCGCTCCAATCAAACGCGTCTGGATTTCGAGGAGATGTATTATCGTGAAGGTATGGCGGTGAACGACTATTATGCTGAGTTTCCGGGGAATCAAGTGGTTTCATTTAAGCATTTTTATACGGAAGAAAAAGTGTTCAATAGTTTTGTCTTGGAACAATGGGGTTCAAATAAAAAACTCAAGTATTTCTTAAAAGCAAATACAGCTGTAAACGTGGAGGGAACAAATCGCTGGATCTTGAAAAATTATTACGAGCGTGAAATTGGTTATCCCAACGATATAATTCGCGAAGGACAAGAAAAAGATACTGTGTTTAACTTTCGCATGGAAGAAATGGTGCACAGGGAAAATGCCGCCGAAGCAATGTCTTATACTCAGCTTACTGATTTTATTGAGCGAGAAAAATCCAAGGGTTCTGCAAATGTGCCTATGTATGAGATTGAGTTGTATCAAAGAACTTCTTATCCTTTTGCGACTTACGTCCTTACAATCATTGGAGTGGCGGTTTCTTCACGTAAAAAACGAGGAGGAATCGGGGTGAATATCGCTTTAGGTCTTGGTATTATTTTTATTTACATTTTTGCCATGAAAGTGACCACGGTTGCGGCAATGAAAGTGGGGTTTTCTGCGTCAATGGCGGTTTGGGTGCCTAATATTATTTTTGGTTTTATCGCTTATGTATTATACCGATTTGCTCAGAAATAGGCTCATTTGCTCATTTGTGTCGGTGCTGTTGTGTTCAATGGCGCAGGCTCAGGTAGTGAACATTGAGAATCGAAGGATCTACGATGATACATCGGGTTGGAGTGGTTCGCTGGATGGTGGATTTTCGGCGGTTCAAAATAAAGATCTTTTATTAAGTGCTTCATTTCGTCCAAGGGTGCAGTATAAGAATAAAATGCATTATTATCTTTTTTTGACTGATTGGAATTATTCCAAGGGTGCTGAAAAAGTATATTCGAATGCAGGAATGATACATTTTCGTTATGCATATCGTCTTCAACGTAAAATAAGTGAAAAAAAGAGTCCATGGAAATGGGAGAGCTATACGCAGTTGCAGTACAATCAATTGTTAGATCAGCGTTTGAGGGCTCTGATTGGCTCCGGTTTAAGATGGAAAGCGATTAATTCTCCAAAATACAAAGTTTTTATTGGTACGTCGACCTATTACGAATATGAGGACATCAGAACGTCTGATGTCCTCAACCGCGATTGGAGATGGAGTAATTATCTTTCCTGGTTTTTAACTCCGTCTCCAAACTTTTCTATTACCGCAGCAACCTATTATCAGCCGCTTTGGGAAGATTTTAACGATTTTCGCTTTATGGGTCAGTACACATTTTCGTTTAGCGTTAAAAAACGACTTGATCTGCGTTTCGAATTCAATAATTTTTACGATTCTCGCCCTGCACTTAACGTTAGAAACTGGGTGTTCAGTTCAACTTTTGGTTTTCGTATTAAACTGGGTGAATAAGTGTATGTCAACGCTGTAGAATACTTGTTGATAATTAGCACGGAAGCTCCTTGATAATTGGGGTTTTTAAAAATAAAATGATTAATTTTGAGCAACATTAAAAGCAATATGGAAAGCACATTACAACAAGCAGCCACACTGGAACAGGCAGTAGAATTGGGATTAAGACCTGATGAGTTTGAGATGATCAAAGAAATTCTTCAACGAACTCCGAATTTTACGGAAACTGCCGTTTATTCAGTGATGTGGTCGGAGCATTGTTCGTACAAAAATTCGATCGTTTGGTTAAAAACTTTGCCTAAAGATGGACCGCATATGCTGGTGAAAGCCGGTGAGGAAAATGCTGGATTAGTTGATATCGGTGACGGATTAGGATGTGTTTTTAAAATAGAGTCGCATAATCACCCGAGTGCATTAGAACCTTATCAAGGTGCTGCAACTGGAGTAGGTGGGATCAATAGAGATATTTTTACCATGGGCGCAAGACCTGTGGCTCAGTTGAATTCGTTGCGATTTGGAAATATTGATCTAGCCAAAACAAAATGGTTAGTAAAAGGTGTGACAAAAGGAATTGGTGATTATGGGAATGCCTTCGGAATTCCAACCGTTGGTGGTGAGGTGTTCTTTGATGAGTCGTACAACCAGAATCCTTTGGTGAATGCTTTTTCTGCAGGTATTATTGATACTAAAAGAATAATTTCTGCGAAAGCAAAAGGTCCTGGAAACCCTGTTTTCATCGTAGGTTCTGCAACAGGTAAAGACGGGATTGCAGGTGCAGCCTTTGCATCAAAGGATATTACAGAAGATTCAGCAAATGATCTTCCTTCTGTTCAGGTAGGTGATCCATTCATGGAGAAATTACTCCTTGAAGCAACTATGGAATTGGCCAATACGGACGCCATTGTTGGTATGCAGGATATGGGTGCAGCAGGAATAACTTGTTCAACGTGTGAAATGAGTGCAGGTGGAGGTGTTGGGATGGACATTAATTTAGATCTTGTTCCAACACGTCAGCAAAATATGTTGCCTTATGAGATCTTATTGTCTGAATCGCAGGAAAGAATGCTTGTTGTGGTTCAAAAAGGCAAAGAAAAAGTAGTAAAAGAGATCTTTGATAAATGGGATCTTCACGCGGAAGAAATTGGCGTGGTGACTGATTCTGATCGTGTACGCTATTTCATGAACGGTGAATTAGTGGGTGATGTACCTGCTGAATCTTTAGTACTAGGCGGAGGTGCTCCTCAATATAAAAGAGAATATAATGAGCCTGCCTATTATCAGGAATACAAAAAGTTCAACATTGACGATGTTAAACAACCTGAAGATCTTAAAGAGGTAGCATTTGAATTATTACAAATGCCAAATATTGCTTCTAAAAGATGGATCTATGAGCAATACGACTCCATGGTTGGAACAAAAACAATGACTACTAACAGACCTTCCGACGCTGGTGTGGTGAACATCAAGGGAACGAATAAGGCTTTGGCCATGTCAGTGGATTGTAACTCAAGATACGTGAATGCAGATCCAGAGATCGGGACGATGATTGCGGTTTCTGAGGCGGCTAGAAATATTACTTGCGCAGGAGGTGTTCCAAGTGCAATAACGAACTGTTTGAATTTCGGTAATCCATATAATCCTGAATCGTACTGGCAATTTGTTGGAGCTATCAAAGGAATGTCGGCGGCATGTTTGAAATTTGAAACTCCGGTTACAGGTGGAAACGTATCGTTTTATAATCAATCTGTGATCAACGGTGTTGAAATTCCGGTATTCCCAACTCCTACGATCGGTATGATCGGTATTGTTGAGGATAAGGATCGTATTATGACCCTTGATTTCAAGCAAAAAGGTGATCTGATCTTTTTGATCGGTGAATCGAAAGATGATATTTCTTCTTCTGAGTACTTGTATTCATATCACGGCGTAAAGGCTTCACCGGCCCCTTATTTCGATCTTGAGAAAGAATATGCCATGCAACAAATGATCAAAGGATTGATCTCAAACGAATTGATAAATGCAGCGCATGATGTTTCAGATGGCGGATTATTTGTTACATTAGTGGAAATGTCAATGCCTAGAAATTTAGGATTTGACATCGTTACAGATTCTGAAGTACGAGAGGATGCATTCTTATTCGGTGAAGCGCAAGGTAGAGTAGTTGTGACCGTAAACGAAGATCAGGAAGAAGATTTCATTGAATTCATCATGGATTCAGGTGTAGCATTTACCTTGTTAGGACATGTAACAAAAGGTAAGATGATGGTGGATGACGAACATTTCGGTTTTATCCAGGAGGCAAAGGATCTGTACAATAATGCTTTAGGAAAAAAGCTGGATAATTAAATCTGAAAGATGAGGGTAATTTCCTCTTAGAATATATGGAGTATAATACAACCAGAAATAAATTGATTCTTCCGGAATATGGAAGAAACGTACAAAATATGATCGCTCATGCTATGGAAATAGCTGATCGTGAAGAAAGAAATCGTGCGGCTCGTGCTATCATTGAGGTTATGGGGCAACTCAATCCTCATTTACGTGACGTAGACGATTTCAGACATAAATTATGGACGCATTTGTTCGTGATGTCCGAATTTCAATTGGATGTAGATTCTCCATACGAAATTCCTAAACAGGAGGTGTTGAATGAAAAACCTTCCTTGATGGAATACCCTAAAAGTAATATTAAGTACGGTCATTACGGAAAATACACCCAAAAGATCCTTGAAACGGCGAAGGGAGTAAATGACGAAAAGGAGAAGGAATATCTTAAAAGTTCCATGGCTAATTTCATGAAAAAGCAATTCTTAGAGCATAATAATGATGCTGTTGAGAATAATGTGATTGCCGAACAACTTAAGGAGCTTTCTAAAGGTGAATTAGTCCTTGAAAATCCGGATGAATTAGTGAGCACAAGCTCTTTGCTTAGAACAATGGGTATGAATTCAGGTGGACAAAAAAGATCCAGATCCGGATACAAGCAAAAACAAAAGAAAAACTATAAAAAACCAAGATAAATGGCTTCATTTGAAATCTATGGTGGAAAGAAATTAAAAGGTGAATTAGTTCCACAAGGTGCAAAGAACGAGGCGTTACAGGTGTTGTGTGCACCGCTTCTTACCGCTGAAAAAGTAACCATTTCCAACGTTCCAGACATTATTGATGTCAATAAATTGATGAATTTGCTTCAAACTATGGGAGTGAAGATCGAAAAAGTGGAAAAAGGAACTTTTATTTTTCAAGCTAAGGAGATCGATCTTGCCTATTTGGAAACCGAAGATTTTAAAAAAAGAGCCGGATCATTGCGTGGATCCATCATGATCGTTGGGCCTCTCTTAGCTAGATTTGGTAAAGGTTTCATTCCTAAGCCTGGTGGAGATAAAATTGGTAGACGAAGACTGGATACGCACTTTGAAGGATTTATGATGCTTGGGGCAAAGTTCAATTACGATGCCGGGGAGCACTTCTATTCCATCGAGGGAAAGAAATTAAAAGGTGCATATATTCATTTGGATGAGGCTTCAGTGACCGGAACCGCCAACGTGGTTATGGCAGCTGTTATGGCAGAAGGTAAAACAACAATATACAATGCGGCATGCGAACCGTACTTGCAGCAATTGTGTAAAATGTTGAATTCTATGGGTGCCAAAATTACCGGGATCGGATCCAACATGTTACATATTGAAGGTGTTAAGTCTTTAGGTGGATGTTATCATCGTATTTTGCCGGATATGATCGAGATTGGTAGTTTCATAGGTCTTGCCGCTATGACACAATCTGAAATTACTATTAAGGACGTGAGTTGGGAGAATTTGGGTATCATTCCTAATGTATTTAGAAAATTAGGGATCCAGCTTGAACGTAGAGGAGATGATATTTATATTCCTGAACAAGAACATTATGAAATAGATACGTTTATCGATGGATCAATACTTACTATTGCTGATGCACCTTGGCCAGGATTTACACCGGATTTATTGTCGATCGTTTTAGTCGTAGCTACACAAGCGAAAGGGTCGGTATTGATCCACCAGAAAATGTTTGAGTCGCGCTTGTTCTTTGTGGATAAATTGATCGACATGGGAGCACAGATCATTTTATGTGATCCGCACCGCGCTACAGTTATTGGTTTGGATCGTCAGCATTCTTTAAAAGGAATACAAATGACTTCCCCAGATATTAGAGCAGGTGTATCGCTTTTGATCGCTGCATTGTCGGCTAAAGGAAAGAGTGTTATTCATAACATTGAACAAATTGACCGCGGATACCAGGATATTGAAATTCGTTTGAATAATCTTGGTGCCGATATTAGAAGA
>JBFHIN010000069.1:0-8072 GCA_041596415.1 Crocinitomicaceae bacterium
CCATCATAATTCTTTCTGCGTCTCTTTTCAAGCGCATCAATGATCGGAATCGCAAAAGCGGCTGTTTTCCCGGAACCCGTCTGAGCTACAGCCATTACATCCTCCCCTTCCATGATCGGTTTAATTGCCTTGAACTGAATATCTGTAGGCTTTTTGAATCCCATTTCATCCAATTGCTCGATGATCTTAGGCGAAAGAGAATAGTCTTTAAACTTCATGCTTCCAATTTTATATTACAAAAAAAGGGCGGAATGACCCACCCTTCTTCATGATGTTTAACACATCAAATTTTTCATTTATTCCTCCACACTTGGAACTAAAATACGTCCACAGTGTTCACAAACGATTACCTTCTTTTTTGACTGGATATCCAATTGTCTTTGAGGTGGGATTTTATTAAAACATCCTCCACATGCGTCACGATCTACCGGAACAACCGCCAAACCATTCTTTGCATTCTCTCTCAAACGATTGTAGGCAAATACCAAACGCTCGTCAATATTCTTTTTTGCAGCTTCAGACTTTTTCATTAGATCCTCCTCTTCTTTCTGAGTTTCACCAACGATCTCATCTAATTCCGCTTTTTTAGCATTCAAATCTACTTTACGGAACTCAAAACGCTCTTTTGCTTCTTCTAACAGCTCTTTCTTAGCAGTAATTTTGAATTTTGCTTCCTTTGATTTCTTATCGTGCAATTTAATTTCCAATTCCTGAAATTCGATTTCTTTGGCAATGGATTCAAACTCACGATTATTTCGAACATTATTTTGTTGTTCCTTATATTTTGCGATGGCTAACTCAGCATCTTTGGTCGCATTTTTACGATCAAGCACTTCAGTTTCCAATTCTTTGGTCTCTTCCTGAATTTTATTGATGCGAGTCTCAAGACCCTCAACCTCATCCTCAAGATCCTGCACCTCCAATGGCAATTCACCACGGATTGTGCGAATTCTATCTATCTCAGAATCAATCTTTTGCAATTCATAAAGTGCGTCTAATTTCGACGCTACTGATACCTCTTTTTTAGTCGCAGTTGCTGCCATGTGCTAAAAATAATTTATAGGATTTGTATTTATTCCCGTTATATGAACGGCAAAGGTAGTAAATTTTTTCTTCAAAATATCAGCAATTAAATTCGAAGTAAATTGTTCAGATTCATAATGCCCGATATCAGCAATTACCAAATGATTTTCTGCGTCGAAAAACTCGTGATATTTATAGTCGCCTGTGACAAAAACATCGGCTCTTTCACGCTTGGCATGAGGCAATAAGAAACTTCCGGCGCCGCCACAAAATGCGATTTTCTTGACTTGATCTTTAATGGGTCTGGTATGTCGAATTACTCCGCAGCCAAAAGTACTTTTCAGCATCGCTAAGAAATCCATTGTATTCATCGCTTCGGGTAAGTCACCTACCATTCCGCTCCCTTCCTGCTGATTTTCGTTTTCCAAAGCAATGATATCATGAGCTACTTCCTCGTACGGATGATTCATCTTCATGGCAAAGAGCACTTTACCTAGATCGTGTTTTCTGACTAAATATTCTGCCTTAACTTCATCCACCTTTGATAATTCGTTCAATTCACCTGAAAAAGGATTTGCACCTTCAACCGGTCGAAAAGTTCCTGTTCCCTTGGTGTAAAAATGGCAATCTTTATAATTCCCGATCGATCCTGCTCCTGCCTGAAACAATGCGCTTGACAGCTGATCCAAATTCTCCAATGGTACAAAAACACTCAATTTATACAATACCGATCTTTTTGGTGCCAGAATCTTTAGATTTTCCAATCCCATTTTTTGTCCGATCTGAAAATTCACTCCCAAATTGTAGTTATCTAAATTGGTGTGAGAGGCATAAATCGCAATATCCTTCTTAATTGCCTCTAAAACTACACGTTCTACATAATTGGCTCCGGTAATGGATTTCAAACCTTTGAATACAATCGGGTGATGAGCGATTACCAACTCACAGCCTTTTTGGTGCGCTTCTGCGATGATTTCCTCCGTACAATCCAAACAAACCAAAACATTTTTTACTTCCTGATTCGGATTTCCCACAATGAGTCCGGCATTATCGTATGACTCCTGCATGCTTTTGGGTGCCAAGGATTCTAAATAATTGGTTATTTCTGAAATCTTCATGTTACAAACTTCTAATTAATCCGAAAGTAATTCCGTATGCTCTGTTCTTGTGGATATAATCATCCTGCGACAAATAGCTGGATGTCAACTGAATTCTGGCTTCCGGAGAAACGAACAAGGACCAGTTATTTTGAAAATCCAACGCACAACCGACGTTAAAAATTGCAGATAATATAAAAGGATTGTATCCACTTTTGGTTTTGAATTCGTCAGAACCGGAAGAGTTCGTTGAGGTTGTCCATTGTCGCTCCTGTTTGTACCCCGTGAACATTTGAGGCAATAACCCACCTCCTGCAATCAGTTTTACATTTTTTCCGTACGTAAAATTGAGTCGTAAAGGCATTGAAATATAACTGTAGGTGGTTTGATAATGAAATGTAGTGTCGGATTGAATAAAATTGTACTGTTCGCCATGGCGATAATACGAAATTCCTCCATCCCACATTAAAAAGGCATTAAGTTGATTTTGTATGCCTATTCCAAATGACCAGGTATTGTATTTTTCTTCGAACGCACGCTCACCCAAAGAATCACCATAGGGATAAACATTCTCCTTCAACAAGCGATTATTTACTGACCAGTTAGTCACAAAATAAACGAAAGAACTACCATCCAATTCTCTCTTTTTTGTGGTGTCTGAAATCGGCTTAACGGGATCTTTTTTAGATGGATCCTTATCCTCAGGTGCTCCAATTAAAATTTGAGCAGAAATTGAGTTTATACCCATGAAAAGAAGAAGAAATAGAATACGAGCTATCATTATTTGGTTATTTTTACCTCATTAAATTTGTAAAAACAAATATCGCAAAATATAAAACTTAAAGGTCACATGGAAAGGAAAGAAAAAAAGAAAAAAAGTTTACTGCGAAAAATTTTAAAATGGTCCGGAATCAGTTTTCTGGCCTTATTGATCATTTTAATACTCGTTCCCATATTGTTCAAAGAACAAATAAAAGATTTGGTGATCGAAGAAGTGAACAAATCATTGAATGCCAAACTTTCGATTGGAGATTTCGACCTTACTTTCATTTCCACTTTCCCCAACATGACCGTTGAACTTAACGACACCAAACTTGAGGGTATCGACAAGTTCAAAAATGTGGAATTAATGAATGTCAAACAATTCAAAGCGCACGTTGGTTTTTGGAGTGTTATTGCCGGTGACCAAGTGGAGATCGATGAGATCCATATCAAAGAACCTACTTTCGACGTTAGGGTTTTACAAGACGGACTCGCCAATTATGATATCGTAAAACCTGATTCAGTAAAAACCCCCGAAGAAGCTGCTGAGCCATCAAATTTCAAACTTTCGTTAAAAGCATACAGTATATCTAATGCAAACATCAAGTATGATGATCAGTCAAGCAACATGAACATGCGCATCAATAACTTGACGCATACCGGAAAAGGAGATCTTACGGCAGATGTGATCGATTTTGAAACCACAACAAACATGGATCAGATTACCTTCAACATGGATGGGATCTCATATTTAACGGACGTAAAAACTGATGTTATTGCCAATGTTCTGATGGAATTCACCGAGAAAACGTCCAAGTTCACCTTGAAAGAAAATCAGTTCAAATTAAATGCCTTGACGTTCAGTATTGATGGTTTTTATGAAATGTTGGAGGGGTATGACAACATGGACCTTAAACTCAACGCTTCGAAAGCTACGTTTAAAGAATTCTTGTCATTGATCCCGGCTTTCTACAGAACAGGATATGAAGGAATGATCGGCAAAGGAAAATTAGCCCTTGGCGGATTGATCAAAGGTAAAATGGACGACAAAAATATGCCGGCATGGGATTTCAATTTGAGTGTCGACAATGCTTCGATCAAATATCCGGATGTTCCGGGAAGCATAAGTAACATTATTGTCAAGGCAAATTCTAAATTCAAGGGAGGAGAAAACATGGATCTAATGACCATTGATGTTGATAAATTCCATGCTGACTTTGTTGGAAACACACTGGATGCAAACTTGAAAATGCGCAATCCAATGAGTGATCCATTGTTGATCTCTAACATCATGGCAAAAGTGGATCTTGCATCCCTGAAAAAAGTTATGCCAATGGAAGAGGGAGAATCGTACCATGGTAAATTGAATGCAGACGTTCACTTGGATGGAAGAATGAGCGCATTGGATAAAGGAGACTACGAAGCTTTCAAGGCAGAAGGAACATTAGGCTTAACAGATGTGGTGTATGCTACAAAATCGCTGAATGACAAAGTGAATATTTCACAAATGCTTTTCCGCTTCTCTCCTCAAAACTTAAGTCTTGAGAAACTGGATGCGAAAACAGGAGGATCAGATTTCCAAATGAATGGAAAAATTGACAATTACATGGGCTATGTTTTCCGCGACGAACTTTTAAAAGGGAATTTCAATTTCAATTCCAACTACCTTGATCTGGATAAGTTGATGAATTTGGTACCAACTACGGAAGGCGCTACCGCTGCTGAAGCTACTGAAAGTGCTCCTGCAACAGAACCGATGCTTATTCCTGCTAATTTGGACTTCACCATGAATTCAAGTATACAGACCTTGCATTATAACGATATGGACATTAAAAATGTTAAGGGAACTGTATTGATCAAAGATGAAGTGGCCACTTTGGACAACTTGACCATGAATACTATGGGTGGTAGCGTTGGATTGAAAGGAAATTACAACACAAAAAATCATTCGAAGCCCAAAATGGATTTTGCTTATAACCTAAAGGAAATCGACATCAAACAATTGGCAGACAATTTCTTAACTATTGAAAAGTTAGCACCAATCGCCAAGTACGCACAGGGTAAAATATCATCCAATTTTGAAATGAAATCCGACCTTACCGCTAATTTGGAACCGATATTCAGTTCTTTGAGTGGCTTTGGAGATCTTGCGACCAATATGGTGACTATTTCCGGTTTCAAACCCATGGAAAAACTTGGAGAATCATTGAACATTTCGAAACTTTCTACGCAAACTTTGAAAGATGTTCGTACAAAGTTCAAGTTTGCCGACGGTAAACTAAGTGTTACACCTTTTGACGTAATGCTAGGAAAGATCAAAACGAATGTATCCGGGTTTACTACTTTTGAACAGGCAATCGACTATTCATTAAAGATGATGATCCCGAAGGAGGAAATTCCTGCTTCGATGGTGAAAGTTGCTGAGCAGGCTATTTCAAAAGTAAATAACCTTGTTCCAAAATTAGATATGAAAACACTTCCCGATCAATTACCTGTAAAGGTAAATATCGGAGGTACAGTTACAAATCCGAAGATCACCAACAACTTCAAGGAAGCAATTTTAGAGGCAACCGGTAACTTGAAGGATAACCTCATTAATAATGTAAAGGAAACGGTAAAAGACACGGTAAAAGCGATCATTTCCGATAAAGTAAATGAGGTAAAGGAAGATCTGAACGCTAAAAAACAGCAAATACTTAATGACGCGCAAAAACAAGCGGATAAAGTGAAAGCAGAAGCTAAAAAATCTGCAGATGCAGTAAGGAATGAAGCAGACAAGCAAGCCAAGGAACTCATGGCCCAGGCCGGTTCTAATCCGTTGAAGCAAAAATCTGCAGAAATTGCCGGTAACAAACTGAAAAAAGAAGCAGAAGAAAAAGCACAGAAAATTGAAAATGAAGGCGACCAAAAAGCGGATGCCATCATGGCAACTGCACGACAAAAAGCAGATGCAATCAAATAAAAATGAAAAAAGGGGCTTCGGCCCCTTTCTTTTTTCACTTTAATGCGTTCTGGTCATTTTCTCCGGAACACAGATAATAAAATCAGCTCTTCCCCTACTGTCTTCCTCCAATTTTTGGATATCGTCTTGAGTCACCGTTGAGATCGTGACAATTTTAGCCGTTGGATCCTTTTGTTTGAGGTACCAAATAATTCCTTGATAATAATCCGAATGATAAGCACCATTTACATGCAGATATTTGTCACCAATTTGCTTATTTGAATATAAAAAATGGGCCATTGTGGCATCTTTTAATGCTTGTGCTTCCAGCAAATTCCCACCACCCATGTGTGCTTCCATCATTTTTAATTCAGCGTACTGTGACAACGTCGTATCAATTTTAAAATCAAGCGGAGCCATATAGGACTTATCCGTTGAACTTAAAGAATCCAACGCTCCTCTATCCTTTTTAAAGAGCATTGAAGCATATCTACGAGGTACATTTGACGCCAAACAAAATAATTTGTGCTCTTTCGCAAACATCAGCAATGGTTTGTAATCCGTCTCGTAATTCGGCCAAAGTCGACAAGAGTCTTCGAACATTTTATCTGAAATTATGCCTTGTATGTAGTCGTTGAGTAAAAGTTGTTGATCTTGCTCAAACATCTCAAAGGCCAACTTCAATGAATTACCATGTATGGCATACATGTCTTCCATTACAACGAATGTCAACCAATGTGCGATGGGATTATCATGATACTCTCCAAAAAAAACATAATCTGCTCCTTCTACAGCTTTCTTCATTTTTTTATAACAGCTTTTTTTGCCCTTATCGTTGAACAACTTGTAAGCAGGTAGTTTTTGACTATTGACTTGATTCAACGTAAAAATGAGTAGCAACAAGGTAAAAAATCTTTTCATGACAACAATTATTTAATGATCGTACGGACACAATATTATGAAACTTAACAAGAATAATAGCTAATTTTGCTGCAATCTTATGCGCAGAGAATTTTCAATGCTTACTGATATTAAAATAATGCTCAAACGATTAGGTATTGTTTTGGCATTGTTCAGCTTAACGCGGATCATTTTCTACTTGTTCAATATGAACGGGTTTGCACAGGCCGGAATCATGGAGTTTTTTGTTGGTTTCTGGTTCGATTGTATCACGATTGCACTGTATTTTTTACCTTGGGCAGCGCTCACCTTCATTCCTGTTCCAGATAAACTGTTGAGTTCAAAAAGAATCTTCCTTGGAATTTACTACTACGGAGTGCTGGCTCTTTGCTTGGCAATGAACCTGATGGATGTTGAATATTTCAAGTATACCAGTAAACGTTCTACCTTCGATCTATTCGCTATTCTTGGGGCTGGTTCTGATTTGGCTCAATTGGCAACGACATTCATCAAAGACTTCTGGATCCTACTCGTATTTCTGATCCTAATTATTGCCTTGGCCATCTACTTAGAAAGAAAAATAAAAACAAGAAAAGTTGACGCCAATTGGAAAGCCTTATCCTTTCATTTTTTGATTATTATCCCACTTTTTGTATTGATTGGCCGTGGTGGATTCCAGCTTAAACCTGTAGGAATCATAGATGCTTCCCAATACACCAATCCTCAAAACTCAGCATTGGTGCTCAACACACCATTTACGATGTTGAAGTCGTACGGAAAAAAACGTTTGGCACTTAAAAATTACTTTTCTGAACAAGAGGAAAAAAAGCTTTTTAACCCGATTAAGAAAAGTAATCCACAGCACATTTTACCTAATAATACTAATGTAGTAGTTATAATCTTGGAAAGCTTTGGTAATGAGTTTGTCGGCGCTTTCAACGGAGGCGAAACTTATACGCCATTCTTCGATTCCTTACTCAAACAATCGCTGACCTTTGAATACGGTATAGCCAACGGTAAGAAATCGATCGAAGCCGTTCCAGCGATAATTGCTTCCATACCTTCACTCATGGACAATCCATATATTTCTTCACCCTATGGAAATAATACCATTACCTCATTAGCAAGTATTTTTAAAGACAACGGTTACTCAACGGCGTTCTATCACGGAGCAACGAATGGTTCTATGCGTTTTGATGCTTTTGCCACGCAAGCCGGGTATGAAAAATATGTGGGACGATATGAATATAACAACGACGCACATTTCGACAAAACATGGGGTATTTTGGACGAATTTTTCAACCCATGGACAGCAAAACAGATCTCGCAACAAAAAACACCTTTTTTCG
>JBFHIN010000070.1:0-8026 GCA_041596415.1 Crocinitomicaceae bacterium
CCTAGTGGGAAAATCAACTTTCGATTCGGAATTTTTGTAGTCTTTATTGAAAGACCGAAATCGATTAGATGTACAGTGAAATATTCTAAGTCGCCATCGATTAGGATATTTGCAGGACGTAAGTCACAATGCACGATATTTTTTTCACTAAGTTCGAGAAGCAGTTGATCCAATTGTGTTAAAAACTGAACTAAAAATTTTACTCTTTCTTTTTTAGGTACAGATTTCCAGAATTCATCCAAAGTTATGCCGGCTTTGTAGGATAAAACGAGTTGCATAAAGTCCTTGTTCTCTGTGAATGAGATTACCTCTGGGAGTCCTGGTGTATTAAATGAAAATTCCTTTTCATTTCTGAAATTGGCCTGAATATGTTCATTCGCTTTATCTTTTTGAAGTTCTTTAAGAACAAAAAGATTATGGTCTTCACTTGACTGAATGAGAAAAACAGAACCAAATTTCTTTTTCCTTGGTTCTCCTAACTGCTTTATTCTATTAAATTCCACTATTTTTCTTCAAATGATGTTTTACTCCCCAGATACCTCTAAAGTTAAAAATTCTGTCTAATTTTCGATTATGAACAAGCAAATTCTAATTGGCGATTCAGGTGGAACAAGGACTGATTGGTGTTTGGTCAGTGAATCTGGAATGACTTTTTTTGAATCAGAAAGTTATCACCCTAAATTTATCGGTGAAGAATGGCGTGAACGTCAAAAAACATTTTGGCAGGCACACGACACGATGAATATATCCTCGGTTCATTTTTTCGGAGCCGGTTGTTTAAGTGAAATTAATCGAAAATTATTGGTAAAGGAATTGGATGGCTTAGGATTTGATCATGTAGAAGTAGCATCTGATATCCTTGCGGCGCATTTAGCTTGTCACCAAAAGGAAAATGGTTACACCGCGATATTAGGAACTGGTTCAGTGCTGGCTAAAGTGGAAAATGGTGTAGTTTCTACAGTTATAGGTGGTTTAGGATATTTGTTGGGCGATGAAGGTTCAGGTTATTATTTTGGCAAAATGTTAATTCAAAAATATTTGCTAAACGGGCTTTCAAAAGATTTCACTTCAATTGTGAAAGATAAAATAGGGGAAAGAGAGGTTGTTCTAACCAAAGTGTATTCGCCCGATGGAAAGAGATTTGTTGCAGAATTAGCTGATATTTTTTCGAGAATTGATCATCCTGAAATAAAAGTTATCCATGAGGACAATATTCGCATTTTCGCAGAAACACATTTATCAAAGCTTAATTTTGAAAGTAACCTCGGGGTGGTGGGAAGTTATGCTTACTATCAACATGAAACCGTAACACAACTTTTCGATTCATTTGGTCAAAAACCGCAAATAATCATTCAAAAACCAATCGAACGGCTAGCGGAATACTTCATGAAAAATACATTTTAATCAATAGGAGGGATATTTTAAAAGAAAAAATTACTTTTATTGGCTCGATCAATTTGTTCATCTATGAAATATTGGAGTTTGTAGAAAAGTTACTTGTTGTTCGAAAAATAAAATGCATATTGCAGTATATAACTGTTATAACATGAACGAATTATATATAGTATCGACCCCTCAAACACCTTTCATTCACTTTGATGCAAAGAACGGAACAATGGACATTAAAGGTCGTTCTATTCCTGATCAACCGGATGATTTTTGGTTGCCTATTTTAAATTGGTTTGAGTCTTATTTATTTACACCGAGCGATTCAACTGTTGTTAGAATTGATTTAGAATACTTCAATATTTCCTCATCGAAAAGAATTTTATTCCTTCTGTATAAGTTAAACGAACTTATTGAAATGGGTAAAGACGTTCGTGTTGAATGGTATTATCGTCAATCGGATGAAGACATGTACGAGGTTGGGCAAGATTATGCATACATGGTGAAGGTTCCTTTTCTTTTTAGAGAATATGAAGATCCGGATCTGGCACTCGTGATTTAATAGAAGGCATCTTTCAAGATGCTTTTTTTTTGTCCCTTTTTGTTTTATTCTATTATTTTTGTTGCTCCATGAGATTGATCAAAGACATCCCACACGAACGCTATAAGATTCAAATAATGAGTTACAACAGTAAGTACATTATTAAAATTGAATTGGGTCAGTTTGAGCAAATTTTTAAAATTGGGGAAATGGATGTTAACTCCTTAGAAGAAGTGGAAAAAATGATCACCCCGGAACTTTTATCCAATAGTTTAAAACGATTTATTGATATGAGATCTGATTGGGAGGAATCGTATCAAAAACGAATACATACAGAAACGAAATGAAGTCAGTAATAATTTTTAGTGCAGTTATCTTAACAAGTATTTTAGTCGCTTGTGGTTCAGGTAAAAAGAATGAATCCAATGAAATCAAGAAAACGGATTCACCAAAGGTGGAAGTGAGAAAAACTGGTGAGTTAAAGATTGCGTATTATAACAGTGACAGTTTGAAAAAATACTTCGAGTATTTCAAAGAGCAGGAAAATATTGTGACAAGAAAACAAAAAGCCTTTCAGAAGGAAGTTGAAAAACGTTCTCAGGAATACCAAAATTTCATTTTGCGAAATCAGGAGAGGATGCGAAAAGGAATGCTTTCAGAAAATGAGTCGATCCAAATTCAACAAAAAGCTCAAAAAATGGAAGCTGAATTAATGCAATACCAACAAGAGCAGGGAAGTAAGTTGGAAAATGAGACGATGAAAAAATTAGAAACAATAAGTAAGAAGATCGAAGCATACGGTAAAATGTTCAGCGAAGAAAATGGAATCGATATTCTACTTATTCATGGCCCAGGAGGACAGATAAATTTCATCAATTCAGCTATGGACGTCACAAAAGAGTTTACGGATTACCTTAATGCGCACCAGTCTGAAATAGAAACCGATACAACAAAAAAATAATTTATGTTGATCGCTCAACAAAAGAAAGCAGAAAATATTGCCGAATATATTCTGTATATGTTTCAAATTGAAGACATCATCAGGGCATATGATTTTGATGTCGATCGAATCATGGAGAATTTCGTTTTGCCACAGTTACCCGACAAGTCCTTTGAAAATCAATATCGTGATTGGTATACGGGACTTATCAATCAGATGCGGTCTCAGCGAATAGAAAAACATGGACATACAAATGAAGTCAAAGAAGTATTAGTTGAGATTTCGTACATGCATAATACACTGATGAATCTTTCTCAAGACAGCAAGTACATCACCCTATTTGAGACTGCAATGCCCGTGATTGAAGAATTTAAAGCTAAATCCAACGTTAAGGACAGGAACGAAATTGAAGTAATGTTTCACGCATTGTACATGAAATTACTCATGCGACTAAAAAAGCAAGAAATAAGTGCTGAAACTGAGGATGCTTTTGATAAGATGCGTGTAGTTCTTGCTTATCTAGCCAAAGCTTACAAACAAATGAAGAGCGGCAATATGGATTTCTTGAAGAATTAATCAAAGAGTTTCCCTGGATTTAATATTCCTTTAGGGTCGAACACTTCTTTAATTTTTTTCATCAGATCTATTGTGACGGCAGGAAATACAATGTCCATATAGGATTTTTGTACTAAACCAATACCATGTTCACCGGAAAGGGTGCCGCCAAGCTCTGCAACTCTATTAAATAATTCACGAATGGCAATTGGAAGTTCTTTCTCCCATTTTTCTTCTGAACTATCGCCTTTAAGAATATTGACATGCAAATTTCCATCTCCCGCATGACCATAACACACCGAATGTAATTCGTATTTGCCACAAATTTCTTTTACAGCCTTGAGCAATTTAGGTAATTCGTACCTAGGCACAACGGTATCCTCCTCTTTATAGACAGATTGAGCTTTGACAGCTTCTCCAACTTTTCTTCGTAAGGACCATAAGCCATTTTTCTGTGCCTCATTTTCTGCAAATAAAATTTCGTCTGTTTCGAATTGATCAAGAACAGCCATAATCTTTTCGCAATCCTGCATTAAAAGATCAGTATTGAAACCATCTACCTCTATAAGTAAATGCGCACCGTGATTTTCTGCGACATGAATACTGTGGTCCCCTGTAAACTGCTGCGTATATACAAGCGCATCACGTTCCATAAATTCTAATCCGCTAGGTGTTATTCCCTCTCTAAATATAGCCGCTACTGCTTCACAAGCCTGCTCTGCACTGAAAAAAGGCACGAGCATTAATAGGTTGTTAGTAGGATGGGGAATTAGTTTGAGAACAATTTTTGTCACAACGGCTAATGTTCCTTCTGAACCAACGATGAGTTGCGTCAAATTATAACCCGTTGCATTTTTTAATACGTTGGCTCCTGTCCAGATTATTTCGCCATTGGGCAATACAACTTCAAGATTTAATACATAATCTTTGGTGACGCCATACTTCACGGCTTTAGGACCTCCGGAATTTTCAGAAATATTTCCTCCAATAAAACAACTTCCTTTACTGGCGGGATCCGGAGGGTAGAAGAGTCCCTTTTCTTTAACGGCATTTTGTAATACTTCAGTGATAACTCCCGGCTCGGTGATTACCTGATGATTTTTCTCATCGATGCTTAAAATACGATTCAGTTTCTCCATAGACAAGCCAACTCCGCCATGAATGGCAAGCGCACCACCACTTAAACCCGTTCGCGCGCCCATAGGGGTGACACAGATATTATTTTGATGACAATAAGCTAATATGCTGGAAATGGCTTGCGTTGAAGATGGCTTTAATACAATTTCAGGAGGAAAAGAAAGGTCCTCAGTTTCATCACTTCCATATTTTAATAAAGTTGCTTCATCAATTAAGCATTCGCAATGCTGAACGGCACTAAAAAAAGAAATGTCGTCTGAATCAATCTTCTTAAAATTCATTTTTCTACTCGAGTTCATATGAACTACCAAACTTAGGAATTTCTATTTCTTCCCAACCTAATTCATAATTAATTTTTACTCGAAATGCATCTGTCTGATGTAGTTCCCCGTGGTTTAAGAATATTTTTTTTGGTGGACGATCGAAATTTTTTAACCATTCAATCATTTCTGTTTGATCAGCATGTGCTGAAAGAGCCGAAATGCTACGAATATGACATTTTACTTTTCGGTATTCTCCAAAGAATTTTATTTCGGGACTTCCCTTTATAATTGATCTTCCACGTGTGCCGGCTCCTTGATAACCTACGAAAAGCAACGTATTTTTTTCGTCTTCAATGTGATTGTTTAAGTAGTGTAATATTCGTCCTCCTTCCATCATACCGCTTCCTGCCAATACAATTTTCGGACTTTTATCTAAGACTATGGCTTTTGATTGTTTTACATCGCTTACGAATACTACTTGATCAAACATTCGCGTATGTTCATATCTTGAAAGATTCTGATAGGTTGCATATTTATCATAAACATTACTTGAATCGATGCCCATAGGTGAATCCAAATAGATCGGGATTTTAGGCAAACGCTCTTCTTCACGGAGTTGGTATAAAAGGTACATGATTTCCTGAGCTCGTTCTACAGCAAAAGTAGGAATCATCAAAATCCCATTTCGTTCCTTGGTTTCAAGGATAACTTCAAGTAACTCTTCCTTAACATCTTCACATTCATGAATACGATCACCATAAGTTGATTCGAGAATAATGTAATCCGCTTCGTCGATTTTTTTAGGTGGGTAAAGCAACATGGGTTTTGTTCTTCCGATATCCCCTGAGAATAAAATCTTGGTGTCGTTAACACGGTAGTCAACAAAGGCAGAACCTAGGATGTGACCACTGTTTAAAAATTGAAACTTCATATTGTGATCAATAAAGACCCATTCATTCAATTCCAGTTCATGAAAACGTTGCATGGCAATTACAACGTCTTCGATCTTATACAAAGGTTTTGCTTTTTTATGTTTGGTATAATGATGTTTGTTTGCTCTCTCAGCATCCTCTTCTTGTATTTTAGCACTATCATACAGGATAATTTCAGTTAAGTCCCGTGTTGGTGAAGTACAATAAATTGTTCCCTTGAATCCATTTTTAACCAATAGTGGAATATAACCGCAATGATCCAAATGCGCGTGAGTCAGGATCAACGCATCAATCGAGGAAGGTGGTACAGGAAAATCTTCCCAGTTTTTATTTCTCAATTCTTTTAATCCTTGAAACAAACCGCAATCTACAAGGACACGTTTGTCAAGGTATTCTATCAAGGTCTTTGATCCAGTAACCGTACCGGCACCTCCTAAAAAAGTAAGTTTGAATTTAGTCGTATCCATGAAAAGTGAGTCAGTTGAAAGTTAAGATAAACAAAAAAGACGAGATTAACTCGTCTTTTTATTTTAGTTTCCTTTAATTTCAAATTCGGTTCTTCGATTTTGTTGCCTTCCTTCTTCCGTGGAATTAGTGGAAATCGGCTGAGAGGCTCCATATCCTTTGGCCGTCATCCTGTTGGCAGCAATTCCTTTTGAAGTAAGATAGTTGACAACAGCCTCCGCACGACTTTGAGATAAAGACTCGTTAAGCACTGCAGATCCTGTATTATCTGTGTGTCCTGAAATTTCGATTTTCAATGAGGGCACGTCTTTCAACAACTTAACCAAGCGATCAAGCTCAGCATTTGATTCTGGACGTAGCGCCGACTTTCCTGTATCAAAGAAAATGTTGCGCAAGGCAATCTTACTTCCGATAGCAATGTTCTTCAGTTCAATTACTTTATTAACCAAATTATCAGCAGCACCAGTAGGAATGTCGAAATTTTCCGAATGGAAAAGATATTTATCTGCCTTAACTGCAATTCCGTAATTCTTACCTGAAGCTAGTGTGATAATGAATTTTCCTGTAGCACTGTTCGTTGTAAATGTTTCAATTACTTTTCCTGTAGTGTTGTCCGTAATCTCTATCTGCGCTTCAACAGGCTTTTTCGTGATAGCATCAATTGTACTTCCTTTAAAAACAGTAAACGATTTTTTATTCACATCAACTGTAGATTCTACCTGTGCATCTTTAACCGGCATAGCGATGGATGCCAGCAAATAATCTTCTACATCAACTATCGGTGATTTTTCAGGACCCCAGAAAGTAACCTTATAAATATCAAAACCACCTTTGCCACCGGCTCTGTTGGATGCGATGTAGGCAAACTTACCGTTAGCGGTAGAGGCGAAGAAAAAGTCATCATACGGTGTATTGATTGGATATCCTAAGTTAACGGGTTTTGTCCATTGTCCCTGAACCTTTTTTGAAACGAAAATGTCATATCCTCCTAAAGATTCGTGACCTTCGGAGGCGATATACATAGTTTCTCCATCAATATGCAAATAAATGGGACCGTCGTTAAATCGAGAATTAACGGCTGATACCATGGTTGCGGCCATGTAATCCTTCTGTAATTTACTTTGCATGGAACTGTACATAATATCAAAACCATTCGATCTGTTGTCGTTATCGCGGGAGAAGAAGATACTCCAACCGTCATTGTTGTATGACGCATACTTTTCATTGGCTTTGCCGGAGGAGATCTGGAAATGCATTAAAGTTGGATCTGACCAATTTATTCCTTTTAATGAGCTTTCAAATATGTCATATTGACCGTTAACCTCTCTGTGCAACAACATTTTTGTTCCGTCGTAACTCAAATTATTGGAAACGTCATCTGACGTAGTGTTCAAGGGTCCTTGAATTTGTTTAGGCGTAGACCATTTACCGTCATTCAAAGTAGTAACATAAATATCCTTGTCATAGCCGCCGGCAGCATTGGGTGTATGTCCGTTTGGACGATTTGATGTTAGCACCATTTCAGCACCATCTGTCGTTATGGAAGGGGCGATCTCGTCATAAGCTGAATTCAGTTCAGGAACATTATCAACCCATGCTCTGGCGGGATTAGCTTTTGCGGCTTTTGCCAGTTTACATTCATTTTTATGCTGTGAAACGAATTTGCTGAAGTTGTCGGCCTTTTTGTAAGAATCTTCAAACAATTGGTAAGACTTAATTGCCTCATCGAAGTTTTCTTCCAATTGCATAATATACCCATAATAATAGTTCAAGAACGGATCACACTCGGGATCCAATTGTTTGGCCG
>JBFHIN010000071.1:0-8000 GCA_041596415.1 Crocinitomicaceae bacterium
ATCAAGCGTATAAATCTGTACTTTATCAATGCGCTGTATGGCAGAAAAATACACAAGATCTTGAGAAGGATTCGGATATACTTGAACATGGATAGCATTTTCTTCAATTCCGGCATCCAAACCACGGTATTGATCCCTATACTCTACGGCAGTTACGGTTTCATTACCCATAATTTCATTTGTCGTGATCTTAAGTATTGGCTGCTTCTGACCGTTAGTCCACCATTCATATTCCCTTGTCAATGGAATTGGCAGAGGCACCCAATTTCCACCAAAATTTGGTATGACAACGTATATAGAATCCGTTTCGGTAACTGTATGCATAATTCGTAAGGCGTCAAAAGTTCCATAAGGAGTCGTAATGCTACCGTAGCCATCAACTACAGAATTGATCGCCCTGTGTTGCCTCCATTTCGCATCATACGTCGGGTTGAAATCTATATTAGTATAACCGCGAGACGACGACGCATTATTAAATTGCATCGGAAAATGGTATCGCTTTTCTATTGTATCTGATTTAATCGGTAAATCATTGCCTTGAACTCTCATGGAATAACCTACATGTGTCAATGAGTCGTTCGTAACACGCACCATTTGATTAATTTCTTCAATTGTAATAGGCAAAAAACTAGTGATCTGTGCAATAGGAAGATCTGTTGTTTTTCGATAATAAGACGCTTGGTATTTTAAGGGAGCAAAGGTGCCAAACATAAAATTGATAAATGTAGGCGCTCCCACCAAGGTATTGAATTTTTTCAAGGTTTGTGATGACGGAATCAGATTAGAATAATCCCAAGTAACGTTCGGACCTGTTAGCGTAAAATCAATTAACGCATCCATAGTCTGACTCATTCTTACGGTATCATTGGCATAAGGGAAATCAGTTCTGGTTACTGTTATTTGTGCATTCAATGAAAAAGATGCCAACAAAGCAGCAGTAAAAAGTAATATTTTCATTTTCAAATTTTTATCAAATGTAAGTAAAAACTGATCAAGAAAATATTACTCGTCAATTTCAACACCAAAGGATGTTTTACCAGAGAAAGGAACCACTTGTCCAGATGCTGTTTCCTTCAAAGAACAGTCGATTTGTGCATCAATTTTATACACTTTTTTCCCTTGAGGATTTAGCCCATAATATGTTACACTATTAACCTGGACAGATGAACTCTGATTTTGTGTCAGATCGGAGCGATAAACCTTTCCATTCCTTTTTATTTCCAAGACTAGTCCATAATCCCAATTCATTGCGCTTGAAGAATTTTCAAACACTGAAAAATCATCTATGAATTTGCCATTTAAACTTCCATCGATCAGTATTGATTTTCTTCTTTTTACACCATTGACGAAAGAAATGTCTGCACTCACTAAATGACTTTCTTCATCAACGGCAAGTGCAAGTTTACTTTCCTCTGATACGAGCTGATTATCCACATACCATTTTACGGATGAAACAGCTACGGCATTTTCCTCGACCCATACTTGAAGATTTCCTGATTGGGATAAAAAATGTCTCAATTGGCCGCTGGCATGTTTAGTATATCCAAGGATCATTTCATTACAAAGTTCCTGATAGGTTTGGTCCGTGAAATATACTTGTGCACAAATTTCATATTTTCCAGGTGTGGTTATTTCTACATAATTCACTCCTGCAAAAACACCATTTATAAACCATCGAATCTCGTCAATAAACATCGTATTTGGTAGCAGGTCCTTTGACAAAAACGCCAAGGGTTGAGATGAAATCTGGATAAAAGAAAGCGTGTTTGGTATCGATTGGTTGAATTGTGCTTCAGGAAGATCCAAATTTCCGTTATATAAACCTAACTGCACAGAGGTGTTTCCATCAGTGAGTACTCCGTTATAAAATTCCACACCGTTAATCATCAGCGTGGAAGTATTCATATAAAAATTATCGACCCCTGCCTGAAGAGAAAGTGATTCACCATTTAACGAACCTTCCAAGGTAAAAACCGGTGTATTTGACACTCCGGGTGGCTCAACCTGCTCTTTTTTACAAGAAATCATGATGAACAAAACACCTACTAAGGCAATCATGTACTTTATTTTCATCTTTATCTTCCTAAAGTTCTTCTTAAATATACTTGTCCTTCGAATGGAAACGATTTCGGTGTACCAACAAATCTATCCGACTGGATTGGTGAAATCACCTGTGCACCGAATTTTGCACCAAACGTTGTCTTTTCACTTACGTAATAAGCATATCCTATTGTAGGCAATAAACCAATACGTGAAATTAAATCCGTGTGTGTATAACCAACATTATTGTATGTTTCTATTTCATCAACAGTTTTAGTTCGACGTAGACGTTCGACTGCATTAAAACTACCAATCAATCCAATTTGAACGACATTTCTTCCGAAACCGTATGATAATTCTATAGGTGTAATCACGGAATACATTGAGTTAAACTGATAGCTGTTGGTGATATAATTCGCTCCAAAACCGTATAACACTGTTCTATCCTCAATCCTAAGATTTGAAAACTTCGTAAGCTGCACTCCTAGTCCATAATTCAATTGAATTCTTCCAAAGGATCTACTAAGCCCTGCTGCAACCGCCAGCTTTCCACTCACATCTGCGTATGTAGGGTTGGATTCGATCCAGGCTTGTTGCATTCCACCATTTATTTCAAGCCAATACGTGTGTTTTTTTAGCTTTTCCTTTAATGTAGACACTTCAGTAAGCGCTGCCTCAGTATATGTACTTTTTGCTTTATGCGGATATAATTTGAACTCTTCGTCTGCAACTTCATTACTCTCAAAATTTTTCTCATTATCCTTCAACACCTCATCTTGAAGATTTGTATTAGGAAATGCCGTATTTTCTTCATCCGTATTAAAAGTCACTTCTAAAGGCTCGATTGAATCAACTGAATTTTCATCACTTGATTCATTAATGGTGAAATATTGTGAAGTCTTAGGCACTGTAATCGTATTTTCTTGAGAAGGAAAATCGCCGTTAAGCGGTACCTTTAAGTTCTGTTTCACTTGCTTATCAACTAACTTCAAATCCAAGTTCCTTTGTTTATTATTCACATTTTCTGACTTTGAATCAAATTCAGTCTTTGAATCCGAAATTGCAGACAAGGATCCATTCATGGTAGACTTTCGTGTGGACATTTTATCATCTCCCACATAAGATTTCTGACTATGTTCTTCGATATTAGTGGAGAAACCTTCAAAAATGGCCAATCCGGTAAAAATCACCAAAACAATACCATTAGCCCACCACCAAATGAATTTTTTACGTTCATTTTGAACCGGCAATGACGATGCAAACTCCTCCCAATACTCCTTTTTGTATTGAAAACCCTGCTTCGGTTCGGACTCCCGGAATAATTTATCTATTTCATCATCAGTCCAGCTCATATTACCATTTTTTGCAAGTTCTTTTCTATTTTTTCCAATTTTTCTCTTAAATTTTTTCTAGCCGTAGAGAGGTGCCACTTAGACGTTCCTTCCGATATATTCAGCGTTTCGCCTATTTCCTTATGGTTATATCCTTCAATTACGTAAAGTCGAAAGACTTTGGCACTAATCTCAGGTAATTCATCCACCAATCTCATCAACTGTTCATACCCAAGATCACTTTCCGCTTCATTTTCCGCTGATCGGGCAGCATTCTCTAGTTCTCGATCAGTTTCCTTCATGGCGATACGACTACTGTAATTTTTCTGTTTTCGATAATCGTCAATCAGTGAGTTTACCATTATTCGTTTTGACCAAGCCCTAAAATTGACAGATTCATCAACACTTTCAAGGCCCTTAAGAATTTTCATGAAACCATTATTCAAAGCTGCTCTTGCGTCTTCTTCATTCCGGTTGTATCTGAAACATACAGGCATTAGCAATCTGAAGCAATATTCATATAAGAATTCTATTGCCTTACGATCATCACGTTTACATGCAATTATTATCTCTTTCGTGACGTCCATAGATTGTTGCGCGGAATTTTGTTTTAACTGAATAAGCAATTTAACCTTTCTTTTTTAAATAGTACCTCTCATTTATTCATCTGTATGCATTTTATTACCAAATCGAATTCTCGTATATTTGAACGAAAACAGTTAACAAAAGGTTGGAAAAAAATAAACTAACATGAAACTGCACCTTATACGACATGCCAAGACAGAGATCGGAACTTCACGCATAAGTGATTTTGATCGCAAACTACTACCAAAAGGAGTCGTTCAGGCGAATTGTTTAGGCACATTTTTATCCCTCCATGTAAAAATTGCTCCAAAGGTTTTTTGTTCTGACGCTATGCGCACCTCTCAGACTGCAGAAATAATTAACCATCAATTTTCCTTAGGAAAAATCAATTTTGATCATTTACTGTATTTAAGCGATCGTCAAGAATATTTAAAATTAATCTGGGACGAAAAATCGCAGCAAGAACTGATGATCATTGGCCACAACGACGGAATCTCATCCGTTGCCAGTTATTTTACTGATGAAATGGTACACATGAAAACATGTGCTTATTTATGTATCAGCTTCGAGGCTGAAAAATGGTCTGAAGTGTCTCGAGGTACAGGAAGGATCACCGCTGAGTTTCGTCCTTCGGTTTATCTTCCTGATGTTTGGTAGAATAGTGATAAATGATCTTAAACTGATTTTCAGTATCCTTTTGTTGTTCTTCAAGTTCTCTTTGTTGACGTAGCAATTCGTTGTATTCCGCTTCATAGTCCGGCGGTTCAATACCCATTTCTTTTTCAATTTCGTACTGATACTTTGGTCGCTGCGGTCCTTGTTTTCTATAATTGAACGCAAGTACGATCCCAACAATAAAACCTGAAAGATGGCCTTCCCATGAAACGCGTTCTTCCATTGGAAACACCCCCCAAATCAAACTACCGTATAGGAAAACTACAAAAAGAGATATTGCTTGTAAGGGTAAGAATCTTCGCAAAACTCCTGAAACAAAGAGGAATCCGACGAGCATGTAAATCAATCCACTTATACCGATGTGATAAGCACCTTTATTTTCGGCTATGAGCCAAAGTAAAAATCCCGTCAATATCCAGCCATATGTGAGTACCTTGAGGGCCACATCCCTATAAAAGTAAAACAAGGCACTTACGAGTAGAAACGTGGGAAATGAATTATTTACAATATGCTGGATCTCCGTTTTAGCGTGAATGAAGGGCATAAGAATAATTCCCTTAAGGCCTTCTATTGTTCTAGGAAGCACACCCAATTGTGCAAAATCATACCTAAAAAGATGTTCAGCCCAATACACAAGCCACAAAATGACGAGTAAAAATGTCGCAGCCAAAAAAGATTCAGCTCCTGAACCGAACGGATGATTTTTTTTCATGTTCAAGGTTCGACAAAAGCCATGCCTTTAGAAAAACACTGACAAGTTGTCTTTAATATTTTGACAACCTTAAAATACGAGCCGGTGATTCATCAGTTGATAAAACCAATTTTTCTTCCGTCAATTCTTGAATCTTGTACGATTCTCTTTCCGACAAATTGAAATATATGGAATCCCTTCTTGGAACATAAACAAACGTACCCAATGTATTAGTAATCGCACCGGTAAAGTTTGGTGTTTCCAGTATTAGCGAATCATTGTCCTTGAATTCAAAAAAGGTTTTGTCTTTGAGTCGTTCAAATTCATAATTCATCTTTTCTTCAATAAACGCCCTAACTTCAGGTTCAGAATCCTCATAGAAAGGACTATAATCGATCTCCATCAGTTTCCATCGCCCTATTAATTTACTCTTTTCAGATGAACAAGATGCCAATACTATGACCAACAGGAAAAATAAACTGTACCTCATGACTTTTTTTTGATAAAGATAATAGGTGTTTGCATAACCAAGGGAACTTTTGCGAAAATATAAAATGATTAGCGTAAATTTGTATTATGGAAGAAATTGTCAACAAAGTACAGGAAAGTGGACTTATTTCCCTTGATCTCGCGAGTTTTAAGCCTCAATTGGAGCTTATGGGCATAGACATAGCCGAACAACTTTGGCAAGGACTTGTATTAAAAGAAAAGGACTTCCGTGCATGGATCAAGTCAAATGACTGGACTAAATATACAGGAAAAGCAGTTTTTGTGCATTGTACTGTCGAAGCAATAATTCCCACTTGGGCTTATATGTTAATTGGATCGAAGCTCATTGAGGTTACGGACGAATTCACTGTTGGTGACCGCGATGATCTAGAAAAACTGCTTATCTCGAAAAACATTGCAAAAATAGATCTTTCAACCTATCAGGACGGAAGAATTATTATCAAAGGCTGTTCAGACATTCAATCTCCTGAATATGCCATGGTTGAATTGATGAAGAAACTTCAACCTGTTGCCAAAAGTATTATGTACGGTGAGCCTTGTTCTACTGTACCTCTTTTCAAACGTAAGGATTGATCAATCCATTTCTATTCGCGACGCTTTAAGGCCTTTTTCCTCAATGATCTTTAACAATGCAGGAAGGATTTCTTTAAGTCGCTCCTCCGACTTTTTATTTTCGTGAAGTACCAGAATATCACCTCCTATGATTTGTTTTCTCGCTTTGGTCAATATTTTTGAAACCGGAATTGCTGTATCATAATCGAAGGATAGCCAACTCCACATGATTATCCTGAAGTCTTTTTTAATTTCCTTAGTCTGAGATCTGGTTATTCGTCCGTATGGAGGACGAAACAAGTTGCCAGGAATTACTTCGGCCGCTTCATAAACATCCTTAACATAAACATGCTGAGGTGTTTTATGTCCGTTGCAATGTCTCATACTATGATTTCCAATGGAATGACCTTGTATTAAGATCTCATCGACCAGATCAGGATATCGGACCGCATTCTCACCCACCAGAAAAAAAGTAGCCTTACTATCATTCTTGGCCAACAATTTCAACACCCAGGGCGTTATCGTTGGGTGAGGCCCATCATCGAAAGTGATAAACACTTCGGAAGATCTAAAAGAAAAATCCCACGTTTTATTCCGAAAAAATAACCGGAGAAAACGTGGGATCTTAAAAATTTTCATTGTATTTATTGCTGAACAGAGTCCATTGCTGGCATTTGCTGCATCAATTGTTCGAGGTTCATACCTTCAGGAACATTATTCATAGGTGCTATTGGGTTTTTGTCCTCCAAGTACCCGAAATGGACACCCATGGCCTCCATGTAGTCCTGAATTTGGAACAAACGACTCGCATATTTACCTGCCTTAGCTCCGCGACGTGTACTTTCACCATTTTGGTTAGCTACTTTTTCCAGGTTTCTATAAAACTGAGGGAAGACATTTTTATACAAATCATCAAGTTTCAATTTCGTTCTTTTCGCCAATGCACCAGATGGATTTCCTATCTCCTTGTCAACGGCAGCAAGATGTAATTTAAAGTACGCATCAACAGCAGCATATAAATCACCCGTATTGTCTGGATTACTAGCAATACGCACATCACTTCCCATAAAATAGTTAATGATCGACTCAAGCTGATCTGCCACAGTAGCGCCCAATTTTTCAGCAGTGGCATTGTCTCCTGAACGATAAAGCATGCCTACATAATCATGCAGTATTCCATCATTATATGCGTTCATTGTGATTCCACCTAAACTGTATTTCTCACGACCTGTAACAGAAGGCTCGCCGTAATCAATAACAATTTCTGCTGGCATAACATCCAATGATCGCTTGATTAGTTCATTCGCCTTTTTCTTGTAGGCAGCAATCTTTTGATCAGATCCTTTGATATTTTTAGCTATTTCCTCAGCTTGAACTGCCTGACCATTTGCTTTCAACATTTTAATGTTCTCATTGGCATTTGCGAGACGGCGTGTTTCATTTTCTGCCTTTCTCAAGAAGTAATCGGCCAAGGTTGCAAAATGAAGACGATATTGCGTGGTGTGTCTACGTGTATAGTAATCTGTTAGCACCTTCGGATTATTCATCGCTCCGTATTCGTAGTTCTTCATCAGATTTTCGTACATCTTCTCCACATCAAGACGCTCACCTTTATC
>JBFHIN010000072.1:0-7980 GCA_041596415.1 Crocinitomicaceae bacterium
CATGGAAAATTTCAGAATAATCCATGTATTTTCGAGAGAAAACTTAGGGAATCCGGTTCAAAAAGGCCGTATGGATAAGCAAAAAGGAATTGAACTGTATGATGCTTTTCTGAAAAACGAAAAGATAGATGAGGTTTTCATTTGTGGTCCCGAAGCTATGATTTTAGGCTTAAAAGATAGCTTGATCGAAAAAGGTATCGAAGAAAATAAAGTTCATTTCGAATTATTTACGACACCGGGAATATCCAAGAAACAGCAGGAAAATAAAGAAGTTCTTCCTTCTATATCCTCTAACGTATCGATTATTCTGGATGGTGACACGATTGACATCGAACTAAACTCAACAGACGAGAACATTTTGGACGCAGCCTTGAAAGCTGGTGCAGATCTTCCTTTTGCATGTAAAGGTGGCGTTTGTTGTACTTGTAAAGCAAAAATTATTGAAGGTAGTGCATCTATGGATGTGAACTACGCACTGGAAAAGGATGAAGTCGAGGCAGGGTACATATTAACTTGTCAGTCACATCCAACTTCAGAAAAACTTATTGTATCATTTGACGATTAAAAAATGGGAATATTCAATCTTTTTAAAAAAGGATCAGAGCAAGGAACGGAAGGAAAACGCCGTGGATTTAACACATTAACCGTTTCAAGTATAGAACAGTTAACAGATAGCACGAAAAAAATCTCCTTCGAAATACCGGAAGCTTTAAAGAAGGACTATCAATTCAAAGCCGGCCAATATCTCGATTTTATTATTTCTATCGACGACAAGGAAGAACACAGAGCGTATTCAATTTGTAGCGGAGAAAATGAAAATCTATCTGTTGCTGTTAAAAAGGTTGAGCATGGCAAAATTTCTCATTGGTTGAATAATCAACTTAAAGCTGGAGATCAATTGCTTGTTTCGAAACCTCAAGGAAATTTCATTTTAAATGATCCTCAAAAACTAAATGTCGCTATTGTAGCCGGTAGTGGTATAACCCCGATCATGGCAATGGCTAAAAAAATAGAATCTATTGGGGGAAATCTCACACTATTTTACGGAAACAGAACGCAACAGGAAATCATTTTTCACAACGAACTTAAGGCACTTAAACACACCAACACGACTTACTATCTAAGTAGCGAGGAAGCTATTGGTTTTGAGAAAGGCCGACTAAATAAAGAAAATTTCGTAGAAAAGATCAAAGCAAATCTCGATTTGCTCCAAGCTGACGGATTCTATCTTTGTGGACCCGAACAATTGATCGTTGATATTTCATCGACACTTGAATTCTTTGGTGTTCCTAAGCATAAAATACATTTTGAACTTTTCACAACACCAGTTCTACTCAAGCAAGAAGAAACATTGGTAGCTGGAAGTTTTGAAGGTGTTTCAAAAGTAAAAGCCATTCTTGACAGCGAAGTAGTTTCATTTGACTTGGCTTCAAAAGGAAAAACTGTTCTTGAAGCCGTAGAAAGTGCAGGATTAGATGCTCCATATTCTTGTAAAGGTGGTGTATGCTGTAGCTGTAAAGCAAAAGTGATCAAAGGGAATGCAACGATGACAATGAATTATTCATTGACAGATGAAGAAGTCCGTGAAGGATATATTCTGACTTGTCAAGCGCATCCTGCCTCCGAAGAACTTGTAATTAGTTTTGATGAATAAAAAAGTTCTAATTGTCACCGGCGCAAGTCGCGGAATAGGAAAAGCAATTGTCGATTTGCTCAGTTCTAATCCGGATGTATATGTTTTGGCGTTATCACGCGATTTGCCAACTATGCAAAAAGCATTTGGCAATTATTCCAATGTTTCGAGCTATGCTTTTGACTTGAGTGTCAATGTACAGCAACAATTAGAATCAATTTTACAGAATTATCCTACCATTGATTTTGTGATCAACAATGCAGGTTTGCTCATAAACAAAGACTTTACAAAGCTCACTTCAACGGATCTGCAGCTTTCATATCAAGTGAACGTTATCGGAGTAATGGAAACCGTTCAAGCTTTGGTCCCAAAAATGAAGCAGAACGGAGGCCACATTGTAAATATTAGCTCAATGGGTGGATTCCAGGGAAGCATGAAGTTTCCAGGACTTGCTGCCTATTCGACCTCAAAAGCAGCACTCTGTAGCTTTACAGAACTTTTTGCCGAAGAATATAAAGAAAGTGAGATTAAAATGAATTGCCTGTGCCTAGGTGCCACACAAACTGAAATGTTACAACAAGCATTTCCAGGATTCGAAGCGCCAATGAGTGCAAGCCAAATGGCGGAATTTATAATGCATTTCACCTTGAATGACCATAAATGGATGCATGGAAAAATAATTCCTGTGTCTTTAAGTACTCCATAGTGTTACTTTTTCAATTAATGTAATTCCCTTGAAAAGTGATCTTGAGAAGAAAAGATAGAAATAGCATTCAGATTAGTGATTCAGAATTGGTTGTTCTGGCCAAAAAGGATGTTAAATACTTCGGACAATTATACAATAAGTACTTCGACAGGATCTTTTATTTTACCTTTAAAAGGATTGGAGGAAATGAAGATGCAGCGGGTGATCTCACGCAACAAACTTTCTTGAAGGCCTTGGCCAACATTGGAAAATATGAGGATCGCGGTCTGCCTTTTTCATCTTGGCTTTATAAGATCGCTCAAAATGAGATTAATGCTTTTTTTAAAAGTGGCTCGAAAACCATTGTTGTTGACATTGAAGAAAGAAACGTGCAAGATCTCTGTGATGAAGGAAATATCGAAGGAATTTCTTCCATCGAGGATCAGGAAAAACTCATAGAGTTGCTTAATGGCATGAAAAGTGAGGAATTAGACTTGATAGAATTACGCTTTTTTCAAGGAATGAGCTTCAAAGAAATCGCAGATATATATGCTATAACCGAAGCAAATGCAAAAATGCGTGTTTATCGCATCTTGGAAAGGCTGAATAAAAAGTGGAAAGAATTGAAATGAGAAAGTTCAGAATAAATAGGGAAAACAACGTTGGTCCAACTGAGGAGCAAATCGCTCGCCAGAAGGATTTTTCGCGTTTGCACCATGAATATGAGCGACTTACAAAACGCAATAAAAAGCCAATATACCGAGATCCAAAACTGTATTTGCTTTTTGTTTTGATAGCCATCATTTTAATGCTGATTCTATTATCAGAAAAGAATTAATCCTTACGCCTTTAAACATTCGCCATTTTTTTGGTATCTTCATGACAATTTCGTTAAAGAATCGTGAGAACCACTGCTCTATTGAACATCCTGTTTGTTATGCTGTCTATTTCCTTTTGGGCACAGGATATTCATTGGTCACAATATAACGACAACCCTATATTTCAAAACCCCGGAAACGCTGGACTTTTTAATGGTGATTATCGTTTCGTCGCTAACTATCGTAATCAATGGAAAAGTGTGAGTGTTCCCTTTAGCACCATCTCCTTTTCAGCTGACACTCGAATTACGCAAAAACCTAATTTAGGATTAGGACTGTTATTTTTTCATGACGTTTCAGGAGACGGAAAATTAAGAACCTTAGAAATGCAGGGAAATATTGCCTATCACCTCAAATTAACGCCCGATTCCATGCATAATTTGCGTGCAGGTGTCAATATTGGGATAAATCACAGACAGGTCGACTGGAGTAAATTCTATTTCGATAATCAATTCAATGGCGTAAGCTTCGATCCCAGTTTAGCAACCAATGAAGCTTATCAAAGTGATCGAAAAACAAACCCTTCCTTCGGAACAGGTCTTGTTTATGAATATTACAAGAACAAACGAGAAAAAATTTACGCGGGTATTTCATTTTTTAATTTAAATCGTCCCAACCAAGGATTTTATACAGAATATATTCCACGCGACATTCGCATGAATTTATTTGCCAAAGGAATCTACAAATTGGATGTCGACTGGGATCTAGTTCCAAGTATCAATCTGTCTGTTCAAGGTAAATACAGAGAGATCATTTTCGGGTCCTCAGCTAAATATACCTTAAGTGATAAGGTTGGTGATTATAAAGCTGTATACGGAGGACTTTGGTACCGAAATCGCGATGCAGCATACTTGAGCGTTGGAATGGATTATAATGACTGGTTCGTTGGACTGAGCTACGACATCAATTTTTCCAAATTAGTTCCAGCCAGTAATCTGCGTGGAGGATTTGAAATTGCGGCTCGTTATATTCTGCACCACTTTAAACCGAAAAAAGTAATTCACCGAATATGCCCAGACTATATCTAACTGCATTTTTCTGCGTTTCTATCGTTTTTGTTGGTGTGTCTCAATCAAAATTGAGTTCATATCTTAAACACGCTGAAGAAAAATATAATAAGGGCGACTATATTTATGCCTTGGAACTGTATGAAAAAGCGCTGGAAATAGATTCGAACAGCGTAAAAATACTGTGGGATTATGCAGAAACCCTAAAAGCATATAAAGATTACAGAAAAGCAGCCTATTATTACGCCAAGGTCTACGATAAAGAAGAAGGAGGTATTTATCCCATGTCACTTTTAAACCTTGGGCTCATGCAAAAGCAAAATGGTGACTATGATGCAGCGCTGGAAACATTTAAAAAGGCAAAAAAGAAATTCAACAAGGATAAAAAAAGCTATATCTACATCAAATCGAAACGTGAAATAGAATCCTGCCTTTGGGCAAAATCAGCAAGCAAAGACACCTTAAACCTAATCTTTGAACAATTACCGGAAACTGTTAATACCAAGAATGCCGAATTTGGACACTTGATTTTCAATAATCAACTTATTTTTTCATCGCTACGTGCCGACTCAATTTCGCAAAACGAGGAAGTGTATGGTCGTAACTACACCACACAATTGTACCAATCAGCAATAGATTCAATAGGCTTCAAAGAAGGAGAAAAAATTAAGGATCTAATCAGAAATAAATATAGCAACGGAAACGGAACTTTCTCTTTGGACGGCAATCGTTTTTATTTTAGCTCCTGTAAAGATGATGGTTACAATTACACCTGTAAAATTATGGTTGCCAACTATACCAACGGAAAATGGTCGGCAATTGATTCATTGGGAGATATTATTAATGAACCTGGAACTAACACTACGATGCCAAGTATTGGAGAGTTGGATGGTAAGGAAGTTTTGTTTTTCAGCTCCGACAGAAAAGGCGGAGAAGGTGGTATGGATATTTGGTATTCTTTCATTAAAAATGGTAATCAGTTCGACAAAGTAAGAAATCTGAAAGCTGTCAATTCACCGGACAATGAACTGACGCCTTGGTGGGACAACAAGGAAAAAAAACTGTACTTTTCTTCCTCATGGCAGGATGGATTTGGAGGATACGATATCTTTCAATCCCCCTACAAAGGGCAATTTGAAATTCCGGAAAATTTAGGTCTACCAATCAACAGCCCTGCCAACGACCTTTATTATTTTAAATCAGGTGATACATCTTATTTTTCCAGTAACAGAATTGGTGTACTTTACAGTAAAAACCCTACATGTTGCAGTGACATTTTCAGAACTTACCCGCCAATAAAAATAGAGGAACCTACTCCAAGAGAGACCTTGGCCGACCTAAATAAACGTTTGCCGGTAACTTTGTACTTCCATAATGATTGTCCAGATCCCAAATCAAGAGACACGACAACAAAAGTCAATTATATCAACGGATATTATGAATATCGCGCAATGTTGGAAAAATATCAACAGGAATATTCCCAAGGTTTAAGTAAAGAAAAGGCAGAAGAAGCAAAAGAGGATATTGAAAGTTTTTTCATTGAATTTGTTGACCAAGGTGTCAAGGATTTACAATTATTTCAAGCTCTTTTATTGGAAGAATTACAAAAGGGTGCTAAAATCAATCTAACCGTTAAAGGATTCGCTAGTCCTTTAGCTAAAACAGATTATAATGTTAATTTAACGAAGCGGAGAATTGGTTCACTTATCAACTATTTGATGCAATACGACAATGGCGTATTTAAATCGTACATAACAAATACAGCTGAAAATAGCGGACGATTGACATTCTCGCAAGTACCTTTTGGGGAGTATACGGCCAACAAGCTTACCAGTGACAATTTTCACGATCAGAAAAATTCTGTTTATTCTAGAGCAGCGGCAATTGAGCGTAAAATTGAGATACAAAGCGTTAATTATTTGGAGGAGTTAGAACTAGCTTCAATAGTTTCCCTACATCCAAATTATATCGATCTTAAGGCAATCAAACAAAATGAAAAATGGAGTCGTTCAATAGAATTGATCAATAACAGTTCTTCAGACCTTACCGTGGAATCCATCCGTATACCAAACGATCTTCTTAAGATAGAAATTAATAATTTTATTCCTTCGCTGAGCAAGATCAAAATTACAGTCGAGCAAAAAGTGGATTTGCCCAAAGGGTTATTTTCAATACCCATTTTAATTTATTTTAAAGGGTATGAACAACCGTTGGAATTTAGAGTGAATGGAGAAGGGTTTTGATGCGGTCAACGACAAAACAAATGTTATCTTCGCAAAGAATTAAAAATGGCAGATACTCAGGTTACACATAGCGAAAAAAAGCCAAGGCTTAAATTCATTGATATGGCAAGATCCTTTGCCATATTGCTTATGCTTGAAGGTCATTTTACAGGTGCAGCTCTATCTAAAGAATATCGAAGCGATGAATATTGGTTATACAATATCTGGCACAACCTTCATGGTCTCACTTCTCCCCTTTTCTTTACCGTTACCGGAGTAATTTTTGTTTATCTTCTTTCGGCAAACACAACAATTTCTTATTTCGAGAACATAAGAGTAAAAAAAGGATTTAAAAGAGTTCTCGAGCTTCTTTTTTGGGGATATCTCATCCAACTTAGTCTTTGGAGTATTGTTAAATCAATTTATTACGGAACAAAGTTTCATTTGGATTGGCTGTACGCTTTTCATGTATTGCAGTCCATTGGAATGGGAATATTTCTGATTTTAATCGTTTACGGTTTTTATAAACTAATCAACTACGGTAAACTTCATTGGTATTATTTTGTTGCAGGAATCATCATGTTCATCTGTTATGCCTACATGAAAGATTATATTCAACATCAGGAAGAATTAGTAGCCAACAATATAATCTCAAAACCTAGTTATTTACCTAAAGGAGCACCTGCTATTATTCAAAATATGATATACGGAAAATACTCAGATTTCAGTCTGGTACGTTATTCAGGTTATACGATACTTGGGGGTATGTTGGGAAGTATAATCCGAACGTATGAGCAGCATGCCCGAAAATTATGGTTTGGTTTATCATTCATTATTGTCGGGCTTGTATTGAATATTTTTATTCAACAACTATTCCATTCGGTTGATGATTTTACAGAATGGATCGGTCTTACCAAAAAGGGTGTCTTTGAACTAAATACTACCTCTTTTGTACGGTTTGGACAGGTTTTAGCTTTTCTAGGTGTATTAATTCTGATCGATAAATACGTTGATGTTAAAGCAAAATTGTTTTTAAAAATTGGCCAGAATACGTTACCAATCTATGTCGTTCACGTTATTTTGTTGTATGGAGGAATTTTCGGCTTTGGCATGAAACCCTATTTGTTTGACGAGAATTTACCTCCGTTTCAAGCGGCTGGAATCTCAGCCCTGTTCATATTATTATTTGCCATTATGGTAAAATATATTGAGCCACTGGAACGAATTTATATTTCAGTAATTGACTTTTTTAAATTTAAAAGAAAGAAATAATGTACCGATTTCTTGTAGCCTTTTCTTTAGTTACATTCATGAGTCATGCGCAGCCAACTAATGTTCTTTTTATTGGCAACAGCTATACGCACATGAACAATTTGTGTAAGATCTATCAGAACTTAGCAAATTCAAAAGGGAAAATGGTATTTGGAGATACGATCGCAGTAAGTGGAAGTACTCTTAAAGGGCACACTGAGCGAGATAACACGTATAAAAAGATCAAATCTAAAAACTGGGATTACGTATTCATTCAGGGTTATAGCAGGGAATTGTCCTATGA
>JBFHIN010000073.1:0-7964 GCA_041596415.1 Crocinitomicaceae bacterium
ACCAGCAATTTTTGAAACTGAGGCAATGTCGTACAAATCGTTATTTTTCACGGAGTCTGCACTTTCGTAGGTGTGTTTACCAAAACTTTTGCGGTAAATGATCTTTCCTTTTACAGCTACAAGGATCTGGCATCCTGGAAAAGCTTTTTTCTGAATTGAATTCAGCGCAATTTTATCTATTTTTTTCAAGATTTGAGGGTCAATACTTAACGCTTCAGGTGAAGAAAATTGAAGTCGCCCACCCCACGCCACTTGCTCACCACTTTCTCTTTTAAATTGCTCATTTATGGTAAAAGGCAATTTTCCAATAGCAGGCGCCGCGCCGAAAAGTATTTGTGCTACAGACGTTTGAGCATATTGATTATTCTCATATGCTGCAACAATCGTTTTGAATTTATCTAATCCCTTGACATTTCTCAGCGCTAAAGGGTTACCAAAAATAACCAAGGCATTTTTCTTGTTTTGTGGAAGCAGTTCAAAAAAGTCGTCCCAATCAGATCCTAAACCAAATCTATCTTTCGGTCGAACCGTATTAGCATGAAAAGCACTAATAATGTAGTCGTAATGCTGAGCCTTGTTTTTAAATCCGGCAATGGCATCTTCTACATTGAAATAGTGGAAATGATCTACGTCTGCATACGCTTGGATAGCGTCCCTGAAACCTGCCGTGTGCATTCCAATTGATACACGTGCAATCTTAGTATCTAGTTTCCGAATGGGGAAGGAATTTTCTTCATTTTTCAACACCGTTATAGCAGCGTTAAAAACGGATTGTTTAAGCATTTCCTTCTTCGCCGGCGTGAATTCCTTATACCCCCCTGGCTTAACTACGAATTTGTGTTTATGCTTCAATATCTTGAGACAACGCTCATCGATCTCTTTTTTCGAAATCGTACCATTTTTCACTTTTTGGGCTATTGACGCTATTGCCTCTTCGACACTTTCCGGAAATAAAAGAATGTCGCAACCTGCCTCGAATGCTTTCACTACTACCTCAGTCTTTCCATATTTTTTAGCCACTGCATCCATGTTCAAGGCATCTGATATTACCAAACCTGAAAACCCCATTTCGTGTTGTAGATACTCCTTGATGATCTTTTTTGATAAACTTGCCGGCGTACCGCTTGGATCCAGTGCTGGAACGTTTAAGTGTCCTACCATTACAGACGATGCTCCGATACGGATCGATTCCCTAAATGGAAAAAGGTCTATAGCTTCAAGCTCTTTCTTAGTGGACGAAACTGTCGGAAGTTCTTTGTGTGAATCTTTCTCCGTATTTCCGTGTCCCGGAAAATGTTTAACGCAAGACATAATTCCATTCCTCTCGAACTCTATGACAAATTGTTTAACATGATCAGCTACAAGCTTCGGGCTTTCGCCAAATGACCTAAAACCTATTACCGGGTTATTTGGATTGGCATGAACATCTGCAACTGGAGAAAAATTCATGTGTATTCCTAATTCTCGGCATTCCAAGGCCATCATTTGTGCTATTTCTTGAGACAGTTCAAGATCATTAGCCGCTCCTAAGGTATATGCATATGGGAACCTCTCTCCGTCAAACAGACGCATATTTGTCCCCCATTCGGCATCCATACCAATAAACAGAGGCGTTTTTGATGATGTTTGGAATCTGTTTATCGCTTTTTGAAGATTCTCCTTCTCCCCTTGAAAAAAAATGATTCCACCCAATTTATTGTTCCGCACGGATTGTTCTACTTCCGCTAAATGCTTTTCACCTTGGTTCGAATAAGCAGCAATCATGAAAAATTGTCCTATTTTTTCCTCTAACGTCATGTTGGACAACTTGGTCATTGCCCAATGATCACTTTGGTCGGCATTTTTAGAAAGCTTAGTAAATGATCGATCGGGTCTTCTAAAAGAGAATACAAGAACCGGAACGATCAATAGAATTAAAATACTTATTTGGGGTATTTTGCGTTTCATGTTACGAAAATAACTACAAGCATTCAGATAAATTACATATTTGGCTTGTATTTTAATCAAATCAGGAAGTTTTGTCATGAAAAGTACGAAGGAACAATTATTGTTCAATAGCCTCAAAAAAAGATAGAAATGGACTATCTTTGTTCATAGAAATGTAGATTATGGAATTCCGATTTTTAAATAAAAAGTTTTCTTACAGGCGTTTTAGTTATTCGCCCATGTATTACGATGAGCGAAAGGAACGTTTGGAACTGAAGAAAGCGGAATACGATAAACTTAATGCTGAAAACATAACGGAAGATGATAGAAAACGCATCTTGCGCCAAAACTTACAGGATTCATTTCAACGCAGTAAGCACGCTCAAACACAGCGTTCAAGTGCCAATATCAGAACTATCATACTAATATTGGTGATCCTTGCCCTTGGTTATTTTATTTTTAACGGGTTGGATGATGTTGATGTTGTTGTTAAGAAAATCATGTAGTACATGCAGAATCTTATACAACTTTTACCGGATCACATTGCGAATCAGATTGCTGCTGGGGAAGTAATTCAGCGGCCTGCCTCCGTGGTAAAGGAAATGATCGAAAACGCAATTGATGCCGGCTCCAATAAAATTCAGGTTATAATTAAAGACGCAGGTAAAACGCTTATTCAAATCATTGATAATGGAAATGGTATGAGCAGCGGTGATGCCCTAATGTGTTTTGAAAGACACGCTACGAGTAAAGTGCGAAAAGCTGATGACCTTTTTGCTTTAACAACCAAAGGATTCCGTGGTGAGGCGCTAGCATCAATTGCAGCCATTGCACATGTAACGCTAAAAACAAAACGCGCAGAGAATGAGGTAGCTACAAAAATACAAATTGAAGGCAGTAAAGTCGTTTGTAATGAAGCTTGCGTGAGTTCGGAAGGAACTTCTTTTGAAGTGAAAAATTTATTTTATAATGTCCCTGCACGACGCAATTTCTTAAAATCTGACAACGTTGAATTTAGACACATTGTTGATGAGTTTGAGCGCGTAGCTCTGGCTCATCCTGACATAACTTTCACGTTACATCACAACGAACAGGAAATATATCATTTACCTTCTACGGTATTGAGAAAAAGGATCGTAAATATACTTGGAAAGAATACCAACGACCGACTCGTGCCAATTGAGGAAAGTACGGATATTGTTAAGATCAACGGCTATGTGCTAAAGCCAGAATTTGCACGAAAAACAAGGGGTGAACAATTTTTATTCGTTAATCAGCGTTTTTTCAAAGATTCATATTTCAATCACGCCATTACAAAAGCCTTCGAAGGATTAATTCAATCCAAATTGTATCCTGGATACTTTCTTTACTTGGAAATTGACCCTTCAAAAATTGATGTAAATGTCCACCCGACAAAAACGGAAATTAAATTCGAAGAGGATCGTTCGATATACGCCATTCTATTCAGCAGCATTCGACAGGCGCTTGGCAAATACAACATTGCACCTTCGTTGGATTTTGAACGGGAGACAAGTTTTGATCTTCCAATGTCAAAATTGAAAGAGGATGCAATTGAGCCAGTGATCAGAGTGAATCCGGAGTACAATCCTTTTCAGAGTTTTAATGCACAAAAGAGTAGTTCGAACAAAGCTTATTCCTCTGCTATAAATGCCCAAGGATTTGGTAAAAAAGAAAATTCAGAATCGGATTGGCAATCATTCTATCAAATTAAAGAAGAGGAAGTTACAGCGGATACTTCACTTTTTGATTTAAGTAACGTTAAAGACATTTCTAATTCCTTTGCCTTCAAAGGTAAGTACATGATTACGGCTTGTAAATCAGGCTTTTTAGTGATCGATTGTGCCAGAGCACATGAACGAATACTTTTTGATGAGATGCACGCACGCTTCATCAGTAGCCCTATTCAAGCACAAGCGCTATTATTTCCTGTCGAGAAAGAATTTTCCAAAGATGAAAAAGTGCATTGGATCAATAGTAAAACCATCTTAGAACGCTTAGGTTTTGAAGGAGAGTTTGAAGATAACATTTTGCACTTGAGTGCTGTACCAGCGTCACTGCAAGAAGAATCTATTCATCCTTGTATAGATATGATTTTGGAAAAAATAAGTTACAAAGATGTAGATAAGGGGGATTTGGCTCATCTGATCATTTCTTCAGTTGCACAAGCATACGGAAGACAAAAAAGTAGAATTACGGATGAAAGTGCTGCGCAACATTTGGTTGAAACTTTATTTCAATCTGAAGAACATGCGGTGACACCTCAAGGAAAAAAAATAATACAAACACTCACTCTGGAAGAATTGGCAGAAAAATTTTAATTATGTTTTCATTTTTATCCAACATACCACCAGTTACTAAAAATTTGCTTTTACTAAACGTTACGTTGTATATCGTATCGTTAGTATTAGCGAGTAATGGAATAAATATTTATCAATTCCTTGGAGCACATTACTTCAATTCGGTTCTTTTTGAGCCGTATCAGATCGTAACACACATGTTCATGCATAGCATGAATGATTTCACACACATCCTTTTCAATATGTTCTTATTGGCCATGTTCGGTGCCCATTTGGAAAGGGTTTGGGGAGCAAAACGCTTTTTTTATTTCTATTTTGCTAGTGGATTAGGTGCTATCGCTTTATATAACAGTATCGGTGTCTGGGAATTAATGCAACTGAAAAAGACAATCGTAAGCATGGGTTTCGATCTTGATGTGCTTAACCATAAGATATCGAGTAATTACATTAACCAAATAACCTACAATAACGAAGCACAAGGAATGGTTTTGCAGCGTTATTATGATCTGACAGTAAGTAATATGGTTGGTGCATCAGGAGCGATTTTCGGTGTCTTGGCAGGGTTCGCAATCCTATTTCCGAACACAGAGCTCATGCTGCTCTTCCCTCCTATTCCCATTAAAGCAAAATACTTGATCGGGGCATATATCATTTTTGAAATTTACAATAGTTTTAAAGGAGCAAACGATCAAATAGCACATCTTGCGCATGTTGGAGGTGCACTTGTCGGTATAATAATGGTTTTGATCTGGAGAAGAAGAGATCGCAAAAACTTTTGGTAATATGCAAACAGAAGCAACATTTATAGAAGAAATAAAAAGACAATATAAATATGGCGGAATGACAATGAAGTTGTTGTTCGTCAATTTGGCCGTATTCTTATTGATCCAATTATTGTTTGTGTTTGCTCGATTGATTGGTGGCTCGACAGGTGCAGAGATCTTGACTTTCACGAACGCTGCTTTTTCCTTAGAGACCGATCTCTCCGCGTTCATCTATAAGCCTTGGGGTTTATTTACCAGTATTTTTGCGCATTTTGGTTTATGGCATTGTTTCATGAATTTAGTGTTTCTGTATTTTTCAGGGAAAATGTTTGAAGCACTTTTCGATCAGCGACGTTTACTGTACACTTATATACTTGGTGGAATTGCCGGAGGTCTTTTGGAAATTATAGCTCACGCTATTTTTCCAGCATTACAAGGTTCAAATACAGTAATTGTTGGCGCTTCAGGTTCTATTATGGCTATTTTTACTGCTTTGGCTTTCCATCGACCAAATCTTCAAGTTAATTTGTTTGGAATTTTCCCTGTTCGACTTATATTCTTGGCTGCGTTTTTTATCTTATTCGATCTAATATCTCTTGGCGCAAATGACGGAACAGCTCATTTTGCACATATCGGTGGCGTGTTGTTAGGAATGATTTCCGTTCAAAACCTATACGGAAGCGGTAATGTCATTACTGCGACAGAAAAATTAGTCAACAGATTTAGAAAACTTTTTTCAGGTATTTTTTCATCAAAACCAAAAATGAAAGTTAAAAAGGGAGGCCAGACAAGATCGACTGCTTTTAAATCCGATGAGGATTATGCCCTAGAAGCTAAGCAACGTCAAGAAAAGATCGATCGTATTCTCGATAAGATCTCCAAGTCGGGTTACGAATCGCTTACCAAGCAAGAAAAAGAATTTTTATTCAATCAAAGTAACCGCAATTAATGTTCAGGAAATTACTACGATTCTCTACCTTTTTTAAGGTCCTGACCGTTATATGTATGGCCAGTTTATTGTTGGCTTATTTAGCACCATTTGTTCACCCGAACACATTGAAAATACTTCCATTTTTTGGGTTGGCTTATCCGGTGTTCTTGACGCTAACATTGATTCTTCTTGTTTTTTGGTTGATTTTTAGGTCCAAATGGGCCATTTATACCATTTTAGTGCTAATCATAGGTGGGAAACTGCATTTTAGAATGCTTGCATTAGGTTCCGAGCCCAGCGAAATTCCTGAACAAGAACAACTTCTGAATGTGATGAGTTATAACGTAAGACTTTTTGATCTGTACACCTCAGAACAAGAGGAACGGGAATCTTACCGCAATGAAATTTTCAATTATATCGTGGGAGAAAATCCAGATATCATTTGCTTTCAAGAATTTTATCATCAGGACAAACCCACGAAATATTCCACACGTGACACCTTGATACAATTGCTAAAAGTAAAAGATTATCACGAGCGTTTTGCGCATAAATTAAGAGGAAGACAAAATTTTGGCGTTTCCATCTTGTCAAAATATCCAATGATAGCAAAGGGAGATATCATGTTTGAAGTGGCCGACGACAACGATTTCAATTATTGCATCTACGTAGACATTGTTAAAAATATGGACACATTCAGGGTATACAATGTACACTTACAATCGATCAAGCTGCAACAGGAAGACAATGCGCTTTTCAATGGTGATACCCCGCAGGAGAAAAAATCTACGTTGCGATTATTGATCGATAAGTTACGTATCGCTTATCCAAAACGTGCAGAACAAGCTCGAACAGTTATGGAGCATGTAAAAACCAGTCCATATCCAACGATTGTTTGCGGAGATTTTAATGATACACCAATGTCGTACTCCTATAATCAGTTCAATAAAGTCCTTACTGATGCATACCGATATTGTTCTAGAGGTATTGGTGCAACATATGTAGGAAAGGTTCCTGCGGGTAGAATAGACTATATTTTTCATTCGTCAGACCTTAAATCAACCCAATTTAAAATTCAGGACAAAGCTCTGAGTGATCATCTGGCAATTTCTTGCAAGATCTTCAAGAAAGGTCTTGAATAAAAATGTATCTTTGACTTATAAAAATCACGTTTCATGAAAAAACAACTTTTAGCTTTTACTTCTCTTTGTGTCATTTTACTTTATGCTTGTTCATCCCCAAATGGTGATGATTCAATGAAGAATATGGACAAAGCGGAAAAAATAATTGGTGTTTGGACATTATTCAAAGAAGAAAAAATGGGGAAAGAAAATGAACTTCCCACTACCCCAACTGCTGTGAGTTTGGAGTTTAAAGAAAATGGATATTTTATTTACTTTGACAAAATCACAGACGATAAGATCAGTGGATCAGGCGTTGGAAAAATTCAAGAAAGATATAAAGGTCAATACCAAATTGAAGGTGAAACACTTAAAATGAACCACTATGTCAATGATAGCTTGGTTAAGAAAACTTATCACATCGAAAAATTAGAAGCCAACGAAATGACGTTGATCAACAAAGCTTCTAAAAACATTAAATATTTTAAACGATAAAGAGGTGAACGCCTCTTTTTTTATTGCATATGTTAGTCGAAATTAATTCTGAAAATATTGACAAACGTCTGATACAGCAGGCAGTTGACATATTGAAAAAAGGTGGGATCATTATTTTTCCTACGGATACAGTTTACGCCATGGGTTGCGATCTTTACAATAAGAAAGCATTAACTGAACTTGCTAAGTTGAAGGGTGTGAAATTGAATAAAGCTCAATTTGCAATCATTTGTCCAGATCTTTCAAATTTATCAGAGTATGTCAAACAAATTGATCGACCGACATTCAAACTATTAAAACACGCATTACCTGGACCTTTCACGTTTATTTTGAAAGCATCTAACGAGATACCAAAAATTTTTGACACCAACAGAAAAGAGATCGGTATTCGTATTCCGAATAATCCAATAAT
>JBFHIN010000074.1:0-7962 GCA_041596415.1 Crocinitomicaceae bacterium
CTTTTGTGTTAATAACGCACGAAAAATCGAAGTCTGAACGTACCTCTTAAAAGGAAATATTTGTCTAAATTCGCCCTTTCAAGAAAATAATGTCAAGTTCAGAACTACAGACAACCGTAAAAAACATTTTCTCTGCCTATTTGGAACAGAATGGACATCGAAAGACGCCTGAACGTTTTGCCATTTTAGCGGAAATATACGCTTATCAAGGTCATTTTGATATTGAGTCTTTGTACATCAAGATGAAGAATCAAAATTATCGTGTTTCCAGGGCTACATTATACAATACCATCGAATTGTTGTTGGCGTGTAATCTTGTTCAAAAACATCAATTTGGGAAAAATATCGCTCAATTCGAAAAAGCGCACGGTTCCAAACAACATGACCATATCATTTGTACCGATACTGGTGAGGTAATCGAATTTTGCGACCCGAGAATACAAAACATTAAAGCAACAATTGAAGAAGTGTTTGGCGTTAAGATCCAACATCATTCGTTGTATTTCTATGGGGTAAAAAATAACAAATCCGAATCCAATGACTGATTTTCAACACACTATAGAAAAACATGAAGATACTCTTGTCGTTGCACTCAAGGGTAAGATCATTTCAAATTTGAGTATCGAAACCATTGAGCTGGATATCAAAGAACAGATCTCAAAGGGTTCCATTAAAATTGTGATGAATCTGAACGACTTGCAACATATCAATTCATCTGGAATCAATTTTTTGATCCGAATGTTAACCAATACACGAATTCAGGGTGGCGATCTAGTTTTGGCCAATGTAGAAGGAAATATTAAGAAGATGTTTGAGATAGCGAAGCTCAATGAGATCTTTCCAATTTATTCTTCAAACGAGGAAGCATTAAATCATTTTAAAATAGAACAATGAAAGTAGACGTATTACTAGGTTTACAATGGGGTGACGAAGGCAAGGGTAAAATTGTCGACGTTTTAACGCCAAAATACGATATTATAGCACGTTTTCAAGGAGGACCAAATGCAGGACACACCTTGGAATTTGAAGGCATCAAACACGTTCTTCACACTATTCCATCCGGAATTTTCAGAAAAGAAGTGATTAACCTCGTGGGTAATGGTGTTGTTATCGATCCTGTTATATTTCAAAAGGAACTTGAGAAGTTACAACCTTTTAATATTGACATAAAATCGCGTTTGTTGTTATCCAAAAAAGCACATTTGATCCTTCCTACACATCGTCTTTTAGATGCTGCATCGGAAAATTCCAAAGGAAAAAATAAGATCGGATCAACACTTAAAGGAATTGGACCAACGTACATGGATAAGACGGGTAGAAATGGTCTGCGTGTAGGTGACATTTTCATGGATAATTTCATGGAAAAGTATAATGCACTTAAAGAAAAACATATTGGAATTTTGTCGCATTACAATGATTTTGAGTACAACCTAGAAGAACTTGAAGGACCTTGGATGGAAGGAATTCAAGTATTGAAAGGATTAACAGCTGTTGACAGCGAATTATACATGAACAATGCACTTAAAGATGGGAAGAAAATTCTTGCTGAAGGTGCACAAGGGACAATGCTTGACATTGATTTCGGAACTTATCCTTTCGTTACCTCATCCAATACAGTTACCGCGGGTACTTGTACCGGTCTAGGGGTAGCACCAACAAAAATCGGGAACGTTATCGGTATTTTCAAAGCGTACTGTACGCGAGTAGGTGGTGGCCCGTTCCCGACAGAATTGAATGACGAAGTTGGCGAAAAGATCAGAAAAGAGGGACATGAATTTGGTGCAACGACCGGGCGTCCGAGAAGATGTGGATGGGTCGATTTGCCTCAAATGAAATACGCCATCATGGTTAATGGTGTAACCGAATTATCCATGATGAAGGCAGATGTATTGAGCGGTTTCGACAAAATCAAAGTTTGTACCCATTACATCATAAACGGTGAAAAGGTGACTCATTTCCCTTTTGATGTTGATGGTGTTGAGCTAACTCCGGTTTACGAAGAGATTGAAGGTTGGAATTCAGATCTTACAGGTCTTACCTCATACGAAGATGCTCCACAGGCACTAAAAAACTATGTAAAATATCTGGAACACAATTTGGAGGTACCTATTACCGTTGTTTCCGTCGGACCGGACAGAACACAGACTTTAAATAAGTAATGATACCAGGAAAAATTCAACATATATTAAAAATTGCGCTTGTTACAGGCGCATTTTTTTTGTTGAGTTTAACTTCTTTGTCTCAAAACTCAATTCTAGAATTGCTTCCCGGCTCTGAAAAACTTGGATATAACAGCAAAACCGGTGCCCATCGCTTGGTAGGATCTGTAAATTTCAAGTATCAGGGAAACACAATGTATTGCGACTCAGCGCATTATTTCGATAAAAGTCAGGAAGTTCGAGCTTACGGTAATGTTCAGATCGTTAAAGATGGTATAAACCTATATTGTGATTCCCTTTATTATAACGGTAAGAGCAAAAAAGCCAAATTGTGGGGTCACGTTCGTGTTCGTGATCTAGAATATAAACTAACCACAGATTCATTGGATTATGATGCAAAAAAAGGATTGGCAGTTTATCGTCACGGAGGAAAAATAGAAAGTATCGTTCAAAATGAAGTTCTCACCAGCCGAATAGGATATTTTTACCCCGAATCAAAGAGTTTCTTTTTCAGCGGGAATGTAAAATACAAAAGTGACGAGTTAAAAATGAGCACCGACACCTTGCAATACGTTTACGCCAAACAAACCACCTACTTCTACGGTCCAACAGTGATTGAACGTGGAAAAACGACCATGTTTTGTAAAAAAGGATGGTACAATGTTCAAACCGAGCAAGCTCAATTATCACATGATGCTAAAATCGTGGAAGAAAAACGTATTGTTCAAGGTGATACATTGCAATATTTCCCCTTGGTCAAAAAAATGATCGGTAGAGGGAATGTTTCGTTCACAGACTCAAGTCAGCAAATTAGCTTCAAGGGAAATTATGCGCTCAACGACGATTCACTTAAATACTCCTTTATTACCGGAAATGCACTGGCGATCAAACCTCAGAAAAAAGATACTCTGTATCTACACGCCGACACTTTGTACAATCAAAATGATTCGCTCAACAAACTTCTTTATTCCAAGGCCTATCACAACGCAAAATTTTTCAGTGGAACTGCTCAAGGAAGAGCGGATAGCATTTTTTATCAACCCAAGGAAGAGCAGCTTCAATTGTTCACAGAACCTATAATTTGGTCACAAAATGCAGAATTGAAAGGCGTTAAAATGACCGTTTTCCTATCCGATTCCATAATAAAAAAGGTATGGATCGAAGAAAATGCCAACGTGTTGATGGAAGTAGATTCTGGCCAATATTACAACCAGATTGCAGGAAGGGAGATTCTGGCTTTTTTTGAGAACAATCAGCTTGTTCGTTCCGATGTTCAAGGAAATGCTAAAACCATATTTTTCCCTGAAGACAAACAAGAAAATGATAGCGTTGTTGTTATTAAGCGTATTGGAATGAACAGACTCTACGCCAGCGATCTTCGCTTGTATTTGGATAGTGGAGAGATCGTCGGAATAACGTATTTTGACAAGCCAGACGGTGTGCTTTATCCATTGGACAAGATCAAAGTGGAAGAGAAATTCATCCCAGGATTCAAATGGAATTCAATCCTACGCCCTAAGCGATGGGAAGAGTTATTGGATTAATGCGCAACCTCCTCATCCGTATCCCAACGAGTTACACGTTGAACCCCTTCAACCTGTTCAAACTTATGTATTAATTGCTCGAGATGATTGGTATCAAATACCAGCACTTTAATCTTTCCTTCAAAAATTCCGTCTTCCGACTCAAAAGAAATCGATTTCATGTTAACGTTATGTTGTTTCGAAATGATCTCCGTAAGTCGATTAACTAAACCAAGGTTGTCGATACCCACAATTCTGATTGCAGCAATACGCTCTATCAATTCTTGAGATTTCCACCTTGCTTTGATACATCGATAGGCCATTTTCGACATTAAATGTTCAGCATTCGGACAATTGTTGCGATGGATCTTGATTCCTTCGTTGATCGTGATAAAACCAAAAACATCATCACCCGGAATTGGATTACAACATCTGGCCATCTGGTATTCAATATTATTGAAGTCTTCACCGATAATGATGGAATCATCTTTCTTTTCAAGCTTTGAGAATACTTTGGAAGCACTTTTTTCTTTAGCAACTCCTGTGGATTTCTTACCTACTTGTAGTTCGCCGTTTACATTCTCAATATCTCTGAGTTTGGAAAGATCAATCTTACCTTTGGCAATTCTGAAGTAAAGTTCAGTTGCAGAAGGAAGGTGAAAATATTTCTCTAGGAAAGAGATGTTTTCCGAAACGAAACGAATATTGTGTTGCTTAAACTTACGTGCTAAGATCTCTTTTCCATCTTGTGCGATCTGTTTTCTTTCCTCGTTAAGTGAAGATTTAATTTTTTGTTTAGCACGAGCTGAAACAACAAATCGAAGCCATTCTTCGTGAGGTTTTTGTTTAGAAGAAGTAATGATCTCCAATTGATCTCCACTTTGTAATTGATAGCTTAAAGGAACAAGACGGTTATTTACTTTTGCACCAATACAGGTATTCCCAATATCCGTGTGTATGTCGTAAGCAAAATCCAGTATAGTCGACCCATTCGGAAGCACGCGCAACTCACCTTTAGGTGTAAATACGTAGATTTCATCGGAGAACAAATTAAGTTTGAACTCATTAACAAAATCCATCGCATTACTTTCCGGATTCCCCATCAAGTCTCTAATCTCTGCGATCCAGCGATCAAACTTACTTTCTTCTGTGTTCGATTCTTTATATTTATAATGAGCTGCCAATCCTTTTTCGGCAATTTCATCCATTCGTAAAGAGCGAATTTGAACTTCAACCCATCTTCCTTGGGGTGACATCACTGTTGTGTGCAAAGATTCATAGCCGTTAGCACGTGGCGTTGAGATCCAATCGCGCAAACGGTCAGGACTTGGCTGATAAAAATCGGTAACGATACTGTAAATTCTCCAACAATCCGGCTTCTCTAATTCTGTCGGTGTATCCACAATAATTCGTATTGCAAAAACATCGTAAACTTCTTCGAAAGGAATGCCTTTGGAATTCATTTTTCTCCAGATCGAAGAAATCGATTTTGTTCTACCCTTAATCTCAAAAACGTATCCTTCATGAAGCAATGCTTCTTTAATTGGCGCAATGAATCTACGAATAAAGCGATTACGAACATCCTGGGTTGATTTAAGACTGCTTTCAATTTTTGCATACACGTCCGGTTCGCTGTATTTCAATGCCAAATCCTCCAGCTCACTCTTAACTGAATAAAGCCCCAAGCGATGCGCAAGCGGCGCGTATAAGAACTTTGTTTCTGAAGCGATCTTCAATTGTTTATCAGCGCGCATACTTCCGAGTGTACGCATATTGTGCAGTCGGTCTGCCAACTTGATCAATACCACTCGGATATCCTCCGAAATGGTCAAGATCATTTTTCTGAAATTCTCTGCCTGAATAGAAGCATTCTCATCAAATACTTCTGGAATTTTCGTTAATCCGTCTATGATCAATCGAACTTTCGCTCCAAAAAGATCTTCGACATCTTGTAATGTAATATGTGTGTCCTCAACAGTATCGTGCAACAAAGCACAAGTTATGGCTGTTGCCCCTAGTCCCATTTCTTCTGCACAAATTCTAGCAACAGCGATGGGATGATAAATATACGGTTCTCCTGATTTACGTCGCATGTCTTTGTGCGCTTCAACAGCAACATCGAAAGCCTTGCGGATCATACGTGTGTCTTCACGAGAGCGATCCTTGGTAGCACGCAACAATCCTTTGAACGCATTGAGAATTTCTTTGCGTTCCTTTTCAAGATCTATTTCAGGAAAATTATCTTTCATCTATACATTAAATAGCAGGTAATACTTTTGTACTTACATCACCAAAACCAATTCTCACACCGTCTTTAACACAATATCCCCGCATGACAACTGTATCTTTATCATGAATGAACTTTCGCTCACTGTCATCACTCATTTTTAATGGCTTGGTACCTTTCCATGTTAATTCGAGCATAGAACCATATGAATCCTCCGTCGGACCTGAAATTGTACCTGAACCCATAAAGTCACCACAGCGGATGTTACATCCATTTACGGTATGGTGAGCTAATTGCTGAGACATATTCCAGTACATGTACTTGAAATTGGATTTACTGATGATTGTTTCGGTACTATTTTCAGGAATTATTCCCACTTCCAGATGAATGTCGTAAGACTTTTCACCCGAAAATTTGAGGTAATCCAATACTTCGGGCTCTTGTTTTGGCGTATCAACTTTGTAAGGTTGCAATGCATCCAACGTCACTATCCATGCCGACATCGATGACGCGAAATTTTTCGCTAAAAATGGACCAAGTGGCACATATTCCCATTTTTGAATATCTCTTGCCGACCAATCATTGAAAAGACACATGCCAAAAATATAATCTTCTGCTTCTTCTGTAGAAATGGAGTGACCCAAGGGTTTACCTTCAAAAGTAAAAAAGCCCATTTCCAGCTCAAAATCTAACTGTCTGGTAGGTGCAAAAACAGGATCCTGATCATCTGCCAACTTCAATTGTCCTTTAGGACGATTAATATCTTGACCTGACAAAATAATCGAGCTGGAACGACCGTGATAACCTACTGGTATCCATAACCAATTTGGTAACAGGGCATTTGCCGGATCACGAAACATTGCTCCAACGTTGGTGGCATGTTCTTTTGAAGAATAAAAGTCGGTATAGTCACCAATCTGTATAGGTAAACACATTTCCACAGCGTCAATCGGAAGAAGCACCTGTTGAACGTGATGTTCATTTACTTTCAAATCCCCATGGTTCTCATCCAATAATTTTGAAATTCGATTGCGCAAATCGCGCACATTCTTCTTACCCTTCAGCATCAATGGATTGAGGTATTGACCATCAAATTCTGAAAGTTCAAAGGGTAAATTCTCCAAATAACCTAACACATAAAGCGTTTTTAGGTCCAAGGCAAAATCTCCGATCCTTACTGCCACACGTGGTGACATTTGATCCGACTTAATTATGCCAAAAGGCAAATTTTGAATTGGAAAGTCGGAGTTTTGTGGGACATTTACCCAAGATTTCAAAGCGGGGTTATTTGCAGGTATATTCATAAGTTTTTTTTTCGAATCGTTTAATTTAGGATAAAATTGACTTATACGTTAAATCTAAAGTGCATAATATCACCATCCTCAACCACATATTCCTTTCCTTCCACTTTAAATTTACCAGCTTCTTTTACAGCTGCTTCTGAACCTAAGGTAGTATAATCATTATATTTCATCACCTCGGCACGAATAAATCCTTTTTCAAAATCGGAGTGAATTACCCCCGCAGCTTGAGGACAAGTCATACCTTTTTTGATTGTCCAAGCACGAACTTCCTTCTCTCCTACGGTAAAATAAGTCTGTAATTTCAATAAAGCGTATGCAGATCTGATCAAACGATTTACCCCAGGCTCCTCCAATCCTAACTCATCCAAGAACAATTGTCGTTCTTCGTAGGTTTCTAATTCAGTAATATCTGCTTCGATCTTTGCACCGATTACCAAAACCTCGGCATTTTCTTCTTTTACAGCTTCTTTCACCTGTTCCACGTACTGGTTTCCATTCTTCACAGATCCTTCATCCACATTACACAAGTATAATACCGGTTTGGAAGTGATTAACTGAAAACTTTTAACGATCTCAATTTCTTTTTCATCAAAATCTAGTGCTCTGACAGAAAGACCCTTTTCGAGACCTTCTTTAATACGCAAAGCAACTTCGTTCTCTTTCACAATCTCCTTGTCTCCCGACTTCAATTGACGTGCAATAGCGACGATTCGTTTTTCGATCGTTTCAAGATCCTTCAATTGTAATTC
>JBFHIN010000075.1:0-7959 GCA_041596415.1 Crocinitomicaceae bacterium
CTATGAAAAATTGTTATCTGAAGCAGCAAGTTACTATCCGAACTCTCCAAAATTGGGTTGTCGTGTTGTTCCTTACAAATACAAACTTGGCGTTTCCCTAATGGATATTGGTTTTGTGAAATTCAATCAAGACAATGTCAATACTGCCGGTTATGACTTCCAGGATTATTTCTGGCTTAACTATTCCGATGTTGATAACTTAGACGAGACTAACGCGCACGAGATCTTCACCCAATACCAACCCAGTATCGATCAACTCAAGGTGAAAAAACCATTCCGAATCATGTTACCCACTATGTTATCTGTTCAATACGATAGAAACATCTGGGGATCTAAACTATACCTAAATGCTTCGATCATGCAAGGACTCCCCCATGCAAAGTATCGTTTTGCGCTACGTCAAGCCAATTTATTATGTGTTACACCTCGATTTGAAACTTATTTTTTTGAGTTTGCCATGCCATTTAGCTTATACGAATACAAATATCCTCAACTGGGGGCAGCATTAAGGCTTGGCCCCATCACCTTGGGAACCGACAAATTGTGGAATTGGTTGGCCGTTTCAGACCTATATGGAGCTGATATCTATTTTCACTTAAAAATTCCGTTGCGTTATCATCCCGACTGTAAGGACAAATTCAGACCAATTGACTTTATTAACGGTCAAAAACACAAAAAATATCATCCTTGTGAAGCTTATTGAGTTTTAAACCTATTTTCGCGCTCAATATTAATTCGTATATTTCATACACTAACCACAAAAATATCACTTATGAAAATTCTAAAAAGAATAGGATTAGTTCTATTAATTTTAATTGCACTTCCTTTAATTATAGCACTTTTTACTAAAAAAGAATATGCTGTTGAGCGCTCAATTGTTATCAACAAACCGAAAGCAGAAGTATTTGAATATACACGATTTTTAAAAAACCAGGATAATTATAGTGTATGGGCGACCATGGATCCGAACATGTCCAAAACATACCGAGGTACTGACGGGCAGGTTGGATTTGTTTCTTCTTGGTCAAGTAAAGTGGATGATGTAGGCGTTGGAGAGCAGGAGATCATTAAGATCATAGAAGGAGATCGTTTAGATTTTGAATTGCGTTTCAAAGAACCTTTTGAAGCTACTGATAACGCCTATATGACCTTTGTTTCAGAAGGAGAAAATGCAACCAAAGTTTCATGGGGATTCAACGGAAAAATGAATTATCCTATGAATATTTTCCTTTTGTTCATGGATATGGAGGAAATGTTGGGAGGTGACCTCCAGAAAGGATTGGAAAACCTTAAGAAAGAGCTCGAAAAACAATAAATGAAATAAAAAAGTCCGCAATTAGCGGACTTTTTTATTGACTGACTTCAAATAGTTTCACTTGCTTCTCATTTTCAAGAACCATGTTCGGAACATTGTTATATTCACCGATTCTTCCTGTAACACAAACCTGTTGATTTAAGAGATAAACTTCGGGTGCATAACTAAAGTTCTTAATACTGGATTCAAAAATAGAGATGGAAAAAACCTGATGCGGGAATTTCTTATCCATGTCTAAAAACACATGCCCTTTATTGGTTCTTTTTGTACTTATGATCGTTCCGCAAACCGTTCTGTTTTTGTCATCTTTCACATAATTCTCAACCATATAAGTGTTGATCGCTCCTTTTGGCAACAAACTTCGATCTATGGCCATTGCATCATCTTTTTGCTTTTCAGGCATCCAAGGTTTTATGTCAATTGCAGCTTCTATCCTAACTTCCATCGTATCAGGTAACTTTGGAAAAAGGTCATAACCAAGAATTTTTTCGGCCGAATCTATTGTTACTGCGTATGCCTCCAAAGGAAGCTTCAATTTTTCATTCGGAACTACAAATGCAATGGCACGGTGATTTACCATATCTAACGATGCTTTAACAAAGTAATTCGGAATACTGACACGATTTACGCCTTGTTCGATTTTCTTTAAATCGCTTGAAAGAACAGGAGCCGTAACAACGTATAGATCTACCTTATTATCATCAACATAACTGCGCATCCAATCTTCCAATTCAGCCCATTTTAGCCGATTAAAATCTGGTACCTGCGGCGACATGTTGGAATAAAAATAACTTTCAGATAATGCTCGATCCGACCATCTAAAATCTGCCGAAGGAGCCAAATGTCCTCGATCGTAACCAAATCCGTTATACGTGTATCCGGAACCATCTTCTTTCTTGGTTTTTGTAAAATAGTCTTGTTCTACACTCGACCCGGTTTTCACTAACGAATCAGGCCTAAAATCATTCGACCTAGTACTGTTTCCCTTGATCACATCCGTTGTAATCATGTGCATTACCCAATTGGCCTGTTCATGCACTTCATTGTAGGATAATGTATATGCTAAGTGACGTACGAGTTCTGTTTCTCCGGTTTTAAATGGAAACCCAATTAACTCCATCCGTTGCTGAATAAAACTGAAGGTGAGTGTTTCCTTCTTTTCTTCGAGTTTCTTTCGTTCCTTGTCCAAGTTGGACAACTGGTTGTCAATTAGTTGAATTTGTTGTTCAACACTTTGTGCTGAAACAGCCAACATTCCAAACGAAAAGTAAAGTCCAATGAAGAATTTATTCATAACTACAAAAATAACACATAAGCACTACAGATGCGTTAAAAAATGTCTTTTGTATGCATATTGTTCACAAAAAACGAAAGGGTGTCAATTTTGCAATTGACACCCTCTACACCTAACTAACAACTATTATAACTCTGCTCTTTAATTTTTTACTATCAATTTTATATTATCTATCTTATTTACACTTTCAACGCGAACGAAATATATCCCATCTTCTAATCCTTCGGATTGGATTGTGTGCTCCTCAGTACCAACTGCTACTACTTGTCCTGAAGCATTAATCACTTGATAGTTAAAATCTATTTGGTTTTCCGAAACAATTTGAACATTCTCCCCTGAGCTAGCCGGATTTGGATATATTGATATTGTTGAAGCATTCACCTTTCTATTTACACTTACAACATCTGTATAAAACTCATTTCCGTCAGTATCAACTTGTATTAATCTGTAATATGAAGTTCCAACTTCAACGTTATTATCTCTTGAGGAATAATGTAGACTTTCAGTAGAATTTACAGCACCGTAAACACGATCAATCTCAACCCAATTAGAACCATTATCCAATTTCATCACTTTAAAATATGCATTGTTGTTTTCTGATTCCGTTGTCCAGTTTAAAACTGAATATTCTTCGTTTATCAATTCTACAGAGAATTCAGACAATTCAATTGGTAATACAATACCTGAACATGTAGAGTTGGCCAAGGCACAATTTGCAAGGGTTGGTAAGTTTGTAGACCCACCTCCTCCACACCAGCTTATTGCGTTAGAAAAATTGCTAAGCGGATTTGATGGATCATTTCTAACGTTACCGCTCGTGGAAACAATCGAACCGTCGCCATAAACGAATGAGGCTGGATTGTTTTGAAATGTCCCTACGCTTGAAAGACACGAACCAAGTTCAACAGTTAAAATTCCGTAATTATTAAAACTGTTTAGACCTTCAAATTTTGATCCATGCGATAATCTTAAATGAGAAGTTGAGCTAACTACGGCAGCGCTAAAAGAACGCAGATAAGCTGATCTAACATGCACATTACCACCATTCATTTCAAAGGATGCGCTTGTCTGAATGGAACCTCCCGAATTTAGAAATATGTCTGCCCCAGCTGTTCGTGTGTACAAATTACCCACAAATAAATTACCTTCTATGTTCCAGTAGCTGTCAAAAACATCAATATTCACAGTAGGTCCACCTGACAGAGATCTATTTTGTTGTATAAATACTTGCGTGTTGGCTCCAAAACGCATATTCACAGTAAATGTTATGTTATGTAAAATTTTGATAGTTTGATCATTAACACTTGCTCCTGGTGAACATCCACAGGGTGAAACACCGTCTATGGACCAAACATCTGTTGTATTAGACCAGTTTCCGTTTTTCAACGTTGTGTATGTTGCAGCCGAAGCAAAGAATGAAAAGAATACAGCAACTAATGCTGTAAAAAAATGTTGAGTTGTAGTTTTTGTAGTCATAGCTTTTAGATGTTTTTAATTCGTTATAGCAATGATAACTACACCTAAGAGCTATTTAATACATATCTCGATTAACGGGCCGTTTAAAACGATAAGTTGAAAATTGATGGGAAAGTTTATTGTTTAATCGACTTTGTTGAAAGGAGAATATAAATAATATTACATAACGTCAATCCCGCATGGACGTGAACATTTTTGTTCAGAAAGAGTGTTTTTTTTAAAATAATTGACTATTTTTCATTCCTAACTTACTTTTACCTAGTGAATAGCGTCGAGAAAAAATACGAACCACTTCTTATTGATCAATTATCCGAAAGTGATCGCTTGTCTCTATTAAACGAGTATGCATGGGAGTTAAGTCGTTTCGACACGTTCAAAGCCCTTTCTTTGGCCAATCAAGCCTTAGACATTTCAAAGAAATCAGATAACCTTAACCAAACAGCAAAAGCTTTGGTAACGAAAGCACAGTGTTATTGGTTATTTGGCGATTATACACAAGCCATTGAAAATTTGGATGAAGGCTTACAGTATTACTTTGATGCGAACGATCAAAAAGGAATTGCTGAAATTTATAATCTATTCGGAGCCATATACTCAAGAATGGGGAAATTGGACACGGCTGAACAATATTTTGAAGATGCCTTAAGGATTCGCAGAAAAATAAATGATCAGGAAGGCATTGTCAGATCTCTGAATAGTTTAGGTGATTCAAAAATGAAACGAGGCCGATTTAAAGAAGCCCTTCTGTTGTTTTATGAAACTTTGACAATGGATGGTATTACCAAAATGTACGAAGGAATTGTTAAGTACAACATCGCTGAAGTAAATTACCATCTAGGAAATTATGAAGAAGCTTATGCATACATTGATCAATGCATTAAAATCAACGAGGAAATTGATTTTTCCTTAATTGATACTTATTGTGGATCTCTTTCCGGAAAGATTGAAACGAAAAAAGGGAATTATGATGGTGCAATATTTTCTTATACAAAAGCGCTCAAAGCATCTAAAGACATCAAAAATGATGAACAGATTTTCACAATTCTCAAAGATCTTTCAGAACTCTATGAAAAATTAGGTGATACAAAATCTGCTTATAAGTATTTTAAAGAATACCATAATTACAAAGAACAGGCACTTTCAAAAGAATTGAATGAGCGCTTGAAGGCATTAGAGGTTCATGTTAAGGTAGACAAAGCCAAGATGGAAACGGAGCTTGAAAGGCAAAAGAATTGTGAATTGCAGGAAGCCTATGCCACAATAGAAACTAAACAAAAATTAATCTCAGAACAAAATAGACAAATCAATTATAGCATTAGATATGCAAAACGAATTCAGGAAGCAATTTTTCCATCCGATGCGTATATTAAAAACTTATTTCCCAATAGTTTTGTGCTTTACCTGCCCAAACAAGAATTAAGTGGCGATTTTTATTGGGCTTCAGTGGCATTCAATAACGATAAACATAAATTGTTAATGGCTGCACTTGTAGATTGTACCGGCCATGGCATACCAGGTGCATTACTAAGTATCATTGCGAATAATTATTTACGAATTTGCGAACGAGAGCATACCATTAATTCTGCAGCGGAGGCTTTAGACTTTATTAACCAAGGAGTTTCATTTACACTGAGACAAGAAGAAGCAAAGGATCATATTAGAGATGGTATGGATATGTCATTCATAACCATTAACCCCACTACAATGGAACTTGAATTTGCCGGAGCAAAGAATTCAATTTATTTAGTGCGTAAGGGAAAACTGGAGATTTACAAAGGTGACAGACATCCAATTGGTGCATTCATTGATGAAGAATTAAAGAAATTTACAAGTCATAAAATACCCTTGTTAGAAAACGACACCATTTATTTATTTACAGATGGATATGCTGATCAATTTGGAGGAGAAAATGATAAAAAATTTACTTTAGGAAAGTTTAGAAAGTTGATATCCGAAATTAGCCACTTGGATATGATCGATCAACACAAAATTTTATATGCTAAATTTCAGGAATGGAAAAATAAGAATGAACAGACAGATGACATTTGTGTAATGGGAATCCGAATATCAGATTTTACCTGAAGATGCATAACTAATCAACTATCTATCGATTAAATCACTCCCTTTAACGACTTATATCAGAATCACGCTTAAAAATGACAAAATTGCAGAATAAGCAAGTGATTAGTAAAATGTTCAAAGGGTAGAGATATGAAGAAGGTAATTAGAACATCGAAATGTGAAAAGTACTGCGTTCTTGTGGATAAAATGATTGAAAACAAATTTTATACGGAAGCCGAACGTGAAATGGAAAAAGTATTATTAAGAATGCAAGTAGGACCAAATACACATGAACTGCGTGAGTGTGTAAATTGCATTAAAAACCGTTTTGAATTGATTAATACTCTAACTGTGAGAATGGCAAGTTAAGCTGACCTAATCAATTTAAAACCAAATAAGAACAAATGGGAAAACAAAATTTGGAATGTAATAAATACTGTGGATTAATTTATCAATTAATTGAAAATAAATTTTACGATGAGGCAGAAATGGAAATCGATAAAGTAATAGTGAGAATGCAAGCGAATTATGAAGATGCTGAAAAGCTGAGGTTCTGTTTAGTTTGTTTAAAATCGAAAATTCAACACGTAGAAGAATTACCTTATCAACTGATAGAAAAGATAAATTATATTTAAGCCTTTCTTTTCTAACTATGCACTCTATTTTCAATAAGTGATTACATTTTTTAAACGACACGATTTTATAGCGTAGTAGGTTGTTGTAAATTGCTATATACCTTCAATCGTTCGTTGTGAAAAAGATATTATTCATTTTAACTTTACTTATTTTACCCTTACAGTTTGTCCTTACGCAAGAATTTAATTTAGGTATTCAAGGTGGTATACTTTTTTCTCGTGTCGGTGATAATTTGGAAGCGTATTCAGGAACAGGTTTTACAAGTGGATTATCACTCGAGATTCCTCTAAATCTGCAATGGGCCATTCGACCAGAGGTTAACTATCAACGCAGAAAATTGTTGGTTATTGATGATTACACGTCATCCGGCAGTAATTTCATCTACGAATCAAGTGCCGAACTGAGGTTGTTTCATTCATATATTGATATTCCAGTCTTGATGCAATACAAATCCAACAATCGCTTTGGATTTTACTTCGGACCACAGTTCGGAGCTTTGTTGGCTTCAAAATACGTGGAAGATTTATTGGCTACTGAAACAAATACTACTACGGGAGAAAAAGATGTGTTCAGAAGACATACGGTCACAAGAGAATCCAGCAGTCGACTGAATGAGATTTCCTTTGCCTTGGGCCCGATGTACAGTTTCGACTTTGGCCTGTCGATTGAAGGAAGATTCCAGCGATCGGTTTTTCTATTCAACAGCGATGACATCGATTTTACAGTCAACTGGATGCAGTTCCAGATCACAGCGCGCTATAATTTGCCGATGAGCAGAAAAATTGAAGGCGAATAGCAACGTAAACCAAATTTAATGATTGGAATTGGCACTGTATTGTCGTATCTTTGCATTAGTTCTTTGGGGTCGTTTTTGGATTTGACAGCGATAGCGGTTGTCAAGTGTAAGCATGCAGAGCGTTGCGGTGAAGCTCTTAAATATCTTGTCGCGAACAATAATTGACAACACGTCATACGCACTTGCTGCTTAATAAACTGAATGTTTATTGGCTTAATCTCGGTGAAGCATAGTAACCCAGACAAGTACTCTCTCCTACCCTCTGTCCATTAGGGTTGGTATACGAGAGTTCATCATTTTGGACTGGTGCTTGTGATAATTCTAAGCAAGCATAAGAATTTAGAAAATAAGCGTTGAACTTGGGTGTTTTTGTCCGATTCA
>JBFHIN010000076.1:0-7953 GCA_041596415.1 Crocinitomicaceae bacterium
ACGCAGGGAATGTATTATGTTCCAAGGATCGATAAGAACGTGATACAACAGTATAAAGAAGATTTGATCGTACTAACAGGTAATTTGTATGGTGAAGTACCTAACATGATCTTGAATCTTGGAGAAAAACAAGCGGAGGAAGCCTTGTTATGGTGGAAAGAGCAATTCAAGGATGATCTTTATATCGAGTTGATGCGTCATGGGCATGAAACGGAAAATAGAGTAAATCAAACGCTGATAAAGTTTTCAAAACAACACGATGTTAAGTTGGTAGCTACCAACAATACGTATTATATCGACAAAAAGGATGCTGAAGCGCATGATATTCTTTTGTGCGTTAAAGACAGTGAGTTGGTTGCTACGCCAAAAGGAAAAGGGAAAGGATTTCGCTACGGACTTGAGAACGACGAATATTATTATAAGTCCTCCGAGGAAATGAAGGAATTATTTCTAGATGTTCCTGAGGCGATTGAGAATATTGAAGAGATTATTCAAAAATGCGAGCCTTATGGTCTTGCGCGTGAAGTATTATTACCAGCTTTTGACATCCCTGAAGAGTTTCAGGATCCGGAAGATTTAAATGACGGAGGAAAGCGAGGGGAAAATAATTATTTACGCTACTTGACGTATGAAGGTGCAAAAAAACGTTATGCTGAAATAACGGATGAAATTCGCGAACGTCTTGATTTTGAGTTGGCAACTATTGAGAATACAGGTTATCCTGGTTACTTTTTGATTGTTCAAGATTTTTGTCAGGCAGCCCGAGATATGGGTGTCTCCGTTGGTCCTGGTCGTGGATCTGCAGCGGGATCTGCTGTGGCATATTGTATTGGAATTACCAACGTCGATCCGATTGCTTACGACTTGCTATTTGAGCGTTTCTTAAATCCTGACAGGGTTTCCATGCCCGATATCGATATCGATTTTGATGATGAAGGTAGAGGAAAAGTTATTGAGTTTGTGATCAATAAATACGGCTCCAATCAAGTAGCACAAATCATTACATATGGTACGATGGCGGCAAAATCGTCCATTCGTGATACGGCGAGGGTGTTGGATCTTCCGTTGCCGGATGCTGATCGTTTGGCCAAATTAGTCCCTGATATTTCATTGTCAAAATTGTTCAAGTTCAGCGATCTTGAGTTGGCTGAAAAATTGAAAAACAATCAAGATGAGATCAATAAGGCCAAAGAATTAAAACAGATCTCTGAAGGTTCAGGGCGTGAGGCTCAAGTGGTTAATCAGGCAAGAAAACTTGAAGGATCGGTTCGAAATACCGGAATTCACGCCTGCGGAGTGATCATAACTCCCGACGACATAACCAATTTTGTACCGGTAGCGACTGCTAAGGACTCTGACATGTATTGTACCCAGTACGATAACTCGGTAGCCGAATCTGCAGGTTTGTTAAAAATGGACTTTCTTGGTCTAAAAACCTTAACTCTTATTAAGCACGCAGTAGCCAACGTTAAACGCACGAAAAATATTGATCTGAATCCAGATGAGTTTCCAATTGACGATGTTCCTACTTACGAGCTCTTTCAACGTGGTGAAACTGTTGGTATTTTCCAGTACGAATCTGCCGGAATGCAAAAGTACATGCGGGAACTTAAACCGACTGTTTTTGCAGATCTCATTGCAATGAACGCTTTATACCGTCCAGGACCTTTGGAATATATTCCGTCATTCATTCGCAGAAAACACGGTGAGGAGGAGATTGTTTACGATTTGGCTGATTGTGAAGAATATCTGAAAGAGACATACGGAATTACGGTATACCAGGAGCAGGTAATGTTGCTTTCTCAAAAATTGGCCGGATTTACCAAGGGTGACGCTGATACCTTGAGAAAAGCAATGGGTAAGAAGCAAAAAGAGGTGCTTGATAAAATGAAACCTCAGTTTCTTGAACAGGGTGCCGAGCGAGGTCATGATAAGGATAAATTAGAAAAGATCTGGAAAGATTGGGAGGCGTTCGCGTCCTACGCATTTAACAAATCTCACTCAACGTGTTATGCTTGGATCGCTTATCAAACGGCCTACTTGAAAGCAAACTTCCCGGCTGAATACATGGCTTCTGTGCTTTCAAATAATATGAACGATATTAAGCAAGTGTCGTTTTTTATGGAAGAATGTAGAAGAATGGGTGTCCCGGTTCTTGGTCCTGATGTCAATGAGTCTAATTATCATTTTACCGTGAACAAAGAAGGAGCCGTTCGATTTGGTTTGGGTGCAATTAAAGGATTAGGTAGTGGACCGGTGGAAGCTATTATTGCAGAACGCGATGAAAACGGACCGTATACGTCAATATTTGATCTTGCAAAGCGTGTCAACCTGCGCATGTGTAATAAAAAGGCCTTCGAAAGTATGGCCAATGCCGGTTGTTTTGATTCATTTAAGGGGGTCCATCGAGCTCAGTATTTTAAGGAAGACAATTCAGGAAGAACATTCTTAGAGAATGCTATGAAATACGGTGCAAGTTTTCAAGAAAGTGAAAATTCATCGCAAGCCTCTTTATTTGGCGAAGCAACAGGAACGAAAATGCCTGAACCTGAAATTCCGAAAGCAGAGGAGTGGGGTAGTATTTATAAATTGAACAGAGAAAAAGAAGTCATTGGCATCTTTATTTCCGGACATCCTCTAGATGATTTTAAAGTTGAGATTAGTTCGTTTTGCAATGGGAACGTAGCTATGCTGAATGATAAAGAACAACATAAGAACAAGGATCTTTTAATTGCTGCTGTAATTACCGAAGCCGAGCATAGAACAACAAAAAACGGGGATCCATTTGGAACGATTGTGATCGAAGACTACAACGATTCTACTAAATTGTTTCTGTGGAGAGAAAATTATCTCAAGGTAAAACACTTTCTTGCACCAGGTACCTTTATCTCGCTTCAAGGTAGGATCGAAATTCCGGCTAGAAGAAATGAATTAGAGTTTACGATACATTCTATAGATCTGCTTCAAAATTTGAAGGAGAAAAAGGCGAATTCATTGCACATCAAAGTTGCTACTGCAAATTTGGATCATATGCTCATACAGGATTTGAACAAGATCTTGGCAAAATATGAAGGTAAATGTTCACTGCATTTTACAGTCTTCGATCCTTTGGAAAACATTGAAGTTAGACTGCCGTCTAAAACGATGAAGGTTGACCCTAGTACACAGCTTTTCAAAGAATTGGCAACTATGAATCTGGATTTTGAGATTAAATGATCTATGGGATCATTTCTCTTAATTCACTCAACTCTTCAATCTTTTCTTTGTTGCCAACTTGCTGGTAACTGTTGATGAGGTTAGTGATCATTCGTTTTAATATTGCCGAATTGGAGCATGGTTCAAAATACTCACGCTTATGATCAATTTTTAAGCTGTCTAAAAAATCTGCAATGGCTTTTTCATTAAGTATATTCCCCCTTGAAAAAGCATTAATGTAAAACAATACCCCATATTTACTCTTTTCTTGAGCAAACAATCCCGTATTGTGATCATCCATGTATGCTAAAACAAAATGATTGGGAAGATTAACTCCGAAAACGGGCATTCCTAATTCCTGTGCAACAACACTATAGATCAAAGAGAGACTCAAAGGATTTCCCTTTCGAGATTCTACTACGGTGTTAATATATGAATTCATTGGGGAATGAAAGTGCTTAGAGTCTCCGTGAAATCCATGAATACTAAAAAATACTTTATTCAGTATTTTTATCTGTTCAAACGCTGTTTGCTTTGGATTTAATTCCAGCCAAACATCTGTTTTTATTTTATTGATCTCATCATATATTAGTGTTTCGTCAAGTCCGGGATATTGATATTTGGCTAGTGTTATAGCGCCTTTTAATAAGTTTTTATCTTCCGAATTCAGCCAAAGTTGTAATTGAGTTTTGACATCCTCAAATTGGATATCGTGAACGATTTGCTCAATTCTTCTTTGAAATATTAAATCATAATCCTCCTTCTCCCACGAAGACTCCAGAAACGGAACAGCGTCAGTACCATAACTCATTAATTCATCACGAACATGTCTGTATATGTTCTCATCCGGATCATCAATTAACCGAATTAACGCTTTTATGGACTTTTCACTTTGCATCTACCCAACAAATGTATACCATAATTTAGTGAATTTTAGCCAGATATAAAATGGTTATCCAATGTGAGATGTTAATTAAGCAATAGAAATCTAAAAAATGTGAAACCTTTTAAAGGAAGCATCGTTAATAATACAACGGATCAATAATTAACATCTACAGGTTAAGAAAAAGGAGGTTGTCAATTGACAGCCTCTTTTTTTTGGTGCAATAATTGAGTATTTTGGCAAAAAAATAAGCGACTATGAAAATTTCATTGATTACAATAAGTGTTTCTGTAATGTTCATCATAAGCTGCGGTACACAACGCAACATGGTTAAAGAAGATACTGAAATGATAATAAAAGACACTGAAATAGAGAAAATCGTTGGTACTATACATGTCAGTGAAGATCCGAAATCTTGTCCTGTTTATATCGAAGCAGCAGAAAATGGATCGATTGTAACGATGTACCCGGTAAGTATTGACGAAAGCTTAAAAGTGGAAGGTCAAAAAATTAGATTTACCTATACAGTTAGTAGAGCTATGCAACCAGTGGCATGTAAAGTTGACAAAGTTGTAGTGCTTGAAAATATAGAGCGCTTGCGTTAATAATTAAGAAGTTCTATCAGTCTTTTTCTCGCAGAAGTGTTTTCCAAAGAATAAAAGGCTTTTTTAATCTTGTTTTTCTCTTCTTTTGTCAAACGCCACGAAAGCGAAATTCGATCTTTCTTGTTTTCTCGCAAGTTGAAAGTTACAACGTTCACAGGGAAGTCTACTTCAGATTTGAATACTTTTATGAGTTGTTCCTGGCTAAAATCTTGTGTTCTCGGGAAATTACTATAAAGATTCCCAAATGGTAAAGTGATTTTATCGAAAAGGGAGATAGAACGATACTGTTCATTTTTTAAAATGTGCTTGGTGTCACGAATCTCCATTATTACAACTCCTGAAGTGTTCTTTTTTATCCAATCTTTGAGAGCAAATAAATAATTTACCGTAACGGTTCTTCCGTAGTTGTCACGTATTCCTGCATCCATCAATTGCATTTCGGGTTCTGTAGGCATAGTTACCATTGGCATGATAAAAGGGAAAGTAGCATTCGATCTGAGTGCGGAGGTGAAGCGCATGTGCTGTGGATCATTTTTTGCAAAAAAGGTTTGATAGTCTATGTTTTCAAAACTATTACTTAATGCTATTTTAATATTGGGTTGCTGAGTCATGAAACTTAGTGACTGCGAAGAAATAAGTAATCGTCGACCATCATTTACTATGGTTGGACTCATGATCATTAATGGGATTTGAGCCTTTTTTTCATAGTTCTCATAGTATCCCAAAGGATGGTCAAGGTAGCCGTTCAAGTTTTCTATTAACTGACTTTCGAAAGCATATCCACGGTCCTTGGTGTATTCATGATTATTGTAACTGAATTTTTGATATCTAAAAAACAGGTCATTAGTGGAAGCAGAAAATGAAAGTTTATTGAGGATATCCTTACCGAGATTTTCACGGTACACAGCGAAATATGGATTTTTTATTTCGTTGAGGTGATGCCTTAAAAGAAGTTCTCTGAAGTATGCTGCTCCAACCATTCCTCCAGATGCACCAGTTATCATTTGGATGTGATTGGAAAGCTTTCCTTCCATTATTTTATCACATTTTTGAAGGACGGTAAGTGTCCAAAGAGCGCTTCTTGATCCTCCGCCTGAGACGTTTACAATGACCAATTTTGGTTTATTCTGGCCAATTTTATTTTTCCAGTTTGTGAGCAATTGATTGAAATTTTCTGTGGATTTCTCATAGCTCTCCCTGTTGGTTTCATTTTTTACGATTTCTTTTATGGTGTATGGTTTGAGATCTTTGACTTCGTAACTTAAGCCGTAACTATAATTGGTGTAATTAAAAAATGGCGTGTGCTCCGAAAGATAGTTCATGATCAGCATTACGGCGAATAAAATAGGGTAAGTCCATCGATGAAACCACGATATAAGTGCACTGAACAACATGTGAACAATTGTCAGTAGTAAAACAACGCTCATTGCCGCTGGAAATTCAAAAGTAGGATAGTCGATGAATTGGCCGGAGATAATGAAGGAAATGATAAGTAAGATTTCAAAAATAGAAGCATTGATCCTATTCTGAGCAAATATGTGCTCTATCAGTTTTTTATCAAGGTGCTCAGTCTTTCTGGAGTAAAAAATCTTAAAACCTTTTCCAATATAATAGTAGTTGCGTTGTTTTTCAATTCTAAAATAATCGTACCACTTTTCCTCATGCTGTATTACTGATTGGATTGGGGTAGTCGATGTTTCTTCAGTTTTTTTTTGTTCACCCTTCTCCCTAGTGGTAGGGAAGAAGTAAAGAATAGAAAAAACGATAAATATGGTGAATCCTAAGAGGAAAGATACTATGTAAATGATGATCGATCCGACGTCTGCTAATTCCTCGTTTCTTTGAAAAACAATCATTTGATATAAGTAGTATATCAAAAAAATTGAGGGAATTAGTGAATTATTAATACAGAACTTGAAAAATGGTCTTGAAATAGTAGCAAGAAAAGGATAACGAGGTCCTAGCTTCATGTAGCTATATGTGTTAAAAGCCATAGTGAAGCCCCCTAAACTGAATCCTAGCAAACTAAAAGAAATACTATTGATCTTTCCCAGGTATTCGGGCGACAAAAATAAATATGGAACGCCAAATGCACTACCTACTGAATCAGAAACAACAAGGAATAGGAATGTCCAGTAAAAAAGAGATATCAGGTTGTATTTTAAATGACTAAATACAATATGAACAGGAAAAAATGATCCGATGGCATAAAGAAAGGATGATTTTTTAGTGCTGTCCATGGCGAAAATTAGCAAAAATAGTCAACAATAACTCTGTTGGTTTAACAATTTAATAACTTGACATTACGAAGTCGCTTACCAGATAGCTCAAACTTTTGCCAACAACGGTCTCTTCATTGGTGTTCAACGGTGCGCCCTCAGGTAAATGAATATAACTAATATTTCTATTTTTTCCTAGTGAACGTATAAAGTATCTTATTTGATTTAAGGATAGTCCTGATGGACTAAGTGCTGAACTTGGCATATCTTGAATAGCGTCCAGATCTATCTCAATACCGAGAGGGGTGTTAGTGGGGAGTTCATTGATGTATTCAAGTGATTCATCAATTATTTTATTGGTGTTATCCAGATGGTCATCAAAAAAGGAATGTGTGCATTTGTGCACTTTCAGGAAGTCTAATATAAATTGGCTATTGTATACTTTATGTAATCCAAACACGGCATATGCATCGATAAGATCATGGTTAATTGCATATGAGAAGGGGTTTCCACTGTGTCTTCCTTCAAGAGGTCTGCAGTCAGCATGTGGATCAATGTTTACCACGTTTATTTTGGTGTTGTTCAATTTATTAACTGCGTGAATAATTGGGTAAGCATTGTTGTGTCCTCCTCCAACAATAATTATAGTATGATTGGGATGTGCATGCGTTGATATGACAGAAGTAAGTAATTCATCCAAAGCTTCGACCTTTAAACGTGCATTGGCAATTGTGTCAAAAGTGTAGTTAGAATTGATTTCACCTAGAATACATATTTTTTCTCCGGATAAATAGATGTTCGATTGCATGTTTAAAAAACGCTTTAAAAAAGCATTGTAGGCATTTTCGGCTCCTGCCCGTCCATAATTAGCTTGTGCACCGATACTTTCTTTGATGCCAAGAATTAAATATTTTGTTTGAGTGATGGGTGCGCCAAAATGAAGGGTCTGTCCGATCTTAGTTTCATTATTTCGCTCAGAAATAAAATTCTTATAGGTATTGGAGTCTGCTAGGGTGAATTCAAAATCCGCCATTAATCGTTGGTTTTATAG
>JBFHIN010000077.1:0-7934 GCA_041596415.1 Crocinitomicaceae bacterium
ATTCCACCAGAAATATTTTTAAAGTATTGGTCGTAGGATGCACTGTATGTTACATAATTACCTGACAACTGTGGCCATTCGTTACGATAATTTAAGGCAAATCTTGGACAACCGTGTGAACCTGCAAGAGCAGGATTCAAGTACAAAGGATTCGCATAAAACTGTGTAAACGCAGGGTCTTGGGCCTTCAATCCAAAGGCGCTCAGAACGAATATTAAGAGGAGTAAATTTTTCATGATCATAAGTTTAAAAGGTGTTTTCCGAATCGGCTAGGTGCTGTTATAATTCTTAAAGACAACTGATGTGATAATGCTTTTTCGTTTAAAAGTGAGGAATAGGTAAGATCGCCTTGGTAGCTCAATGAGAAATGCTTCGTTTTCACACCTAAAGACAATGCAGGTTCCATTTGGGAAGAAATTGCTCCTCCCACGCGAAGTATGTTCCATCCACCTTGAAACCCGATCCATGCTTCTGAAAGGTTTTCAAATTTTTGATACACCAGATATGGAGATAAAGAAAGGCTTTCTTTTTTAGAAACGTAATCTGTCCCAATTGTTGCAATGAAATGTTTGCCGGCGCGTCGTTGATTAGTCAAGTCAGCAGTGTATAAATTATCATAATGATTGAACAGATTATCCAATTGCACGCCCGTGTAGAACCATCTGGTGTTAAGCATAAGTCCCATCCCAAGATCTTTGTAATAAAGATTTTTCCCTACGGGCTGCTGACCAAATTCATAGAACTTCTGTTTGTTCTGACGATCGAATTCAACCTCAGTGCCTAAAATATTATTGGTATTTCCTAAACTTTTGGCTCCCATCTTATATCGAATGGAAGGTTCCAACATGAAATGAGATGAAATCGAAAATTTAGGAGAATAAGTAATTGAACCACTATAATTTTGAATACTTCCATCTGCATAATAAGCGTGATTCATCTGAACACCTATTCCTCCACGAAGACCGTATGAATATCCATCAACATTTAATTGATTTACCCATTGTTCGTTAGTTTCTCCATACCATTGTGCTCTGGTTAAACTTTGAAAACGAGTTGAAACCAAGGTTCCAACAATACCAAAATTGATATCAGTAGGTTGCAGTCCAGGAACGTGGAAATAGGGATCTTTCTTGTTCTTCAAAGCCACCGGATTATCGAGCATACGCTGCAAGTTTCTACCCAATTTGGCAATTCTGTTGTTTAAGGAAGTTGAATAATTTGAACGTATAACCTTGTGCGTTCCAAAGTCTCTATTGATGATTGATACACTTCCCTCATTTTCTGAACGCTGAATATTCTTCGCTACCTGAGTTGGAATTTGAAATGAGGTTATGTAAAGAGATTCTTTAAAGTAATTCGTTTCGGGGTTTAAGAAATCTTGATTGTCAGTAATAGGATTTAGTGCAAACTTTGTATTTGCTGATACCAAAGATTCTTTGTCAATAGTAAACTTTCCGGAACGCTTTAACGCTTTATAAGGCCTAGAAGAATTTGACTCGTTTCTGTTAAGCATACCCAAAACTTTTCCAATTTCTTTTATGTGGTATGCTTCTAAGTAATTGGGTGAATACTTTGAAATAAAAAAGCTGGAATAGACCCCGGTGCTAATCACAGCCGCAAGTGCCAAAGAACTACTGACAAAATAAAGACCGTATGGTCGGCGTTTTATGAATTGATGACTTTGTTGATACACTACTTCAGAAGCCTCAACTCTTGATGCGGCCCAAGCATCTTTGTCAGCTTCCACTTCAGGATGTTCCAAAATGAATGCCTCTAACTGAGCAATTTGATCCGAGTTAAGATTTCCCTCACTCCAATCAAAAAGCCAACGATCAATATTTTCTAATGTAGGACCATTCATACCAATTCCTTCAACCCTTTTAACTGCTTCTTGATCTTATTTCTTCCGCGGAATAGATAGACCTTGACTTGTGCATCCGAAAGATTTAGAATTTGACCAATTTCCTGATAGGAATAGCCTTCTAAATCGCGAAGTAGAATGATACTCTTTTGCACCGGTGGTAAGATACTTACTGCTCTTAAGACCACCTCCTTCGACTCAAAGAGATGCATTTTCGAAATCCCTTTCTCAAAATGACTCATGTCGTTGGTTAATGCAAGACGTTGTTTCTTTTGAACAAAATTGATCATTGCATTATGCGCTGTAGTAAACATCCATGCTTTCGCCTTTTCGAATTCAACTTTTTTTCTGTGAATCCACATTTTTTCATAAACTTCTTGAACAATATCATGTGCATCCTCTGAGTTTCTGAGGAAATGGAGCGCATAAGCGTATAGCTTTTTACTTTGCTCCTGAACCACGATATTGTATTCTGTTCTTTTCAAATGGATTACAACAAGTTATACAGTTAAAACAATCGTATAGGAATAAATGTTACATCTAATCTACATCATACAACGTTAATCTATAAAGAACTGCGCATGCAATGAACATTATTAACCTCTGAACGAACAATTTAGGGAAATGAATTATCATTTATTCACAGAATTGACACGCCTGAAAGTTTAAAAATTCATATATTCGTGAGAAAGCAAATATTCCACTATGATTCAAGCTACAAGACTTTTTGATATACCATACTATCAGCTCAATACACATCCTAATGATAACATGTTTGTCACTAAACATGAAGGCCAATGGAAGGGGATGTCTACTCGTGAATTTCTAGATCAAGTAATGCTCGTTTCAAGGGGTTTAATTGCTATGGGTGTAGAAGAAGGAGAAAATGTTGCACTTGTTTCAAATAACAGATATGAATGGAACATAATGGATATTGCCATTCAACAAATTGGAGCTATTGTCGTTCCTTTATATCCGAATATATCAGAAAAGGATTATTCGTACATTATGAACGATGCAGAAATTAAACTTTGTGTCGTGAGTAATGAAGAACTCTGCGAAAAGATCAACAATATAAAGGATCAAGTACCTACATTAAAAGCTTTGTTTTCATTTGATCGTCTTGACCACTGTCAACATTGGTCTAAAATTACTGAACAAGCCAATTCAATTGAAGAAAGTGAAGTTCAGAAACGAATGGATAAAATTCAGTATACTGACTTGGCAACAATTATCTATACTAGCGGTACAACAGGGAATCCAAAAGGCGTTATGCTTTCTCACAAAAATATTTTATCAAATGTGGACGCTTGTCAAGAACCAATACCTGCTGATAACAATTCAAAAGTTCTGACTTTTTTGCCGGTTTGCCACATTTACGAGCGAATGTTGCACTACTTGTACATGTATATTGGATGTTCAATTCATTTTGCTGAGTCGTTAGAAACTATTGGAGAAAATATCAAAGAAGTAAAGCCGGATGTTTTTACAGCTGTACCAAGATTGATTGAAAAAGTATTTGATAAGATCATGGTGCGCGGTGATGAGCTTACAGGAATAAAACGAAAGTTGTTCTTCTGGGCAGTAAGTGTCGGTGAAGAATATGATGTTGTTGGTAAGGGTTTATGGTACAAAATCAAACTTTTTATCGCTAGAAAACTGATTTTTAAAAAATGGCAAGAGGCTTTGGGTGGAAATGTAAGAGCTATAGCTTCTGGTAGTGCCGCACTTCAACCTCGTCTGGCTAGAATTTTTAAGGCAGCAGGCATACCCATTCTAGAAGGATATGGGCTCACAGAAACATCACCCGTGGTTTCAGTTAATTCGTTTGAACGTGGAATAAGATTTGGAACTGTTGGACCATTAATTGATGACGTTGAAGTTAAAATTGCTGAAGATGGTGAGATTTTAGTTAAGGGTCCGAATGTAATGATGGGGTACTATAAGAATCCTGAAGCAACAGCTGAAGTAATCGACAAGGACGGTTGGTTTCACACAGGAGACATTGGTGAATTCAAAGAAGGAAAATTTTTAAAGATCACCGATCGTAAAAAGGAAATATTCAAAACTTCTGGTGGTAAATACATTGTTCCTCAAGCCATGGAAAACAAATTCAAGGAATCTCGATTTATTGAACAAATCATGGTGATTGGAGAAGGAGAAAAATTTCCGGCTGCGCTTGTTGTTCCAAGTTTTTCTTTTGTAAAAGAATGGGCACAACGAAAAGGAATCGATCTAGGTGATGGATCCAACAAATCGATCATTGAAAACCATCAAGTTATTGCACGAATTGAACAAGAGTTCAATATTTACAACAAGCAATTTGGTAACTGGGAGCAATTGAAGAAATTTGCTTTAATCGATCATGAATTTAGCGTTGAAGGTGGCGAATTGACACCAACCCTTAAGTTTAAAAGAAAAGTTATTCTTCAACTATACAAAAAGGAGTACGAAACGATCTACGGAGCTTAGTCATTTTTTGGTGCGACCAAAGTAATCTTAACAATTACGTGCTGGAAAGCAGGATAATAGGTGGCATCATCGAATTTGAATTTCACCACGTGATCTCGTACCTTCATTCTTGAAGGCGTGGAAACAACGGTTGTACCCTCATCTACCAATTTGGCAGAAGTAACTTCTCCCATACGGTTAACGGCTAATTCGTAGTATATGAATCCTTCATTTTGATCCTCCAGAATAAACGTAACCGGTGAAGCAAGTTTTCTACCTTCATCAATAAGAGTTCCGCTGATAAGCTGTGCCTGTGCGGTGCTTAAAAAAAGTAAGAAAAAAAGTGTAATTGAAATTCGTTTCATGCTTGTTGTTTTAGTTGAATTACGCTGATCTCACCGAAAGGTTTCGTCATGCTATTTTACCCCAGTTAGGTTTGGCTTTCAGAATGCGTTCAATTTTAAAACGAATCATTCTATTTTTTTCCGCTGTTAACTGAGCATCTGTTTCAAGCAAATTTCGTGCCTCCTCACGCGCAATTACAACCAGTTGACTATCCTTGGATAAATCTGCAATTTTAAGATCCAACATTCCACTTTGCTGAGTCCCAAGTAAGTCACCCGGACCTCTCAACTGTAAGTCAACTTCAGCAATTTCAAATCCGTCATTAGAATTAACCATCGTTTCAATTCTCTTCAACGAATCTTTTGACAACTTATCTCCGGTCATCAAAATACAATAGGATTGTTCTGCGCCTCTTCCAACCCTACCGCGTAACTGATGCAATTGAGATAAGCCAAATCGCTCTGTACTTTCGATGATCATGACTGATGCGTTAGGCACATTCACACCCACTTCAATCACAGTGGTAGCCACCATGATCTGCGTTTCACCCTTTACAAAGCGTTGCATTTCAAAATCTTTATCCTCCGGTTTCATTTTACCATGAACAATACTCACCCGATAATCCGGTAAGGGAAATGATCGTGAAATTGCTTCAAACCCATCCATTAGATTATTGTAATCCAAGGTTTCTGATTCATTTATTAATGGATATACAACGTATACCTGTCTACCTTTTGCAATTTGTTCCTTTATAAATCCAAATACTCTGAGACGTTGGCCCTCATATTTATGCATCGTAGTTATAGGTTTTCTTCCCGGTGGTAACTCATTGATCACTGATACGTCGAGATCGCCATAAAATGTCATGGCTAATGTGCGAGGAATGGGTGTTGCAGTCATGATCAAAATATGCGGAGGCGTCGTGTTTTTACGCCACATTTTTGCACGCTGCGCCACACCGAAGCGATGCTGTTCGTCTATGACTACCAGACCGAGATTTTTAAACTGCACCGTATCTTCCAGTAACGCGTGCGTTCCCACCAGAATGTGGGTGGTTCCTTCTTCAAGCCCCTCATGAATTACTTTTCTATCCTTTTTCTTAACAGAACCTGTCAATAAAGCCAACTGAACAGGAAAATCCTTCAACAAAGTACTCATCGAGTCAAAGTGTTGATTGGCTAATATTTCTGTCGGCGCTATGATCGCAGCCTGAAACCCATTATCAACAGCCATCAACATACTCAACAAAGCAACAAGCGTTTTTCCACTGCCTACATCACCTTGCAAAAGTCGATTCATGTGTTTTCCGGTAAGAAAATCTTTCCTTATCTCTTTTAGTACTTTTTTCTGAGCATTTGTCAAATTAAAAGGGATGCCATCTTTATAAAACTCATTGAAAAGTGTTCCAACTTCCGGAAAAATAAATCCTTGTGATTTTGTCCAACTGATCTTTTTTCTGAGAAGCAATTCCAGTTGAAGAAAAAACAATTCTTCAAACTTCAAACGAGTACGCGCTTTTTGGTAATCCATTTCAATGGAAGGCAGATGCACAAAATAATAAGCTTCTTCCCTACTCATCAACTTATACTTGTCCAGAATATCATTGGATAAGGTCTCAGGAATTTTGTTTTTTATTTGAACAACGAGATTTTTCTGAATTTTCTCTATCCCCTTAGAGTGTAAGCCTTTACTATTAAGCTTTTCCGTTGAGCTGTAAATGGGTTGTAGACCTGTTTTTAAGGTGACGGTGCTTGTTTCTGTCAATTCGGGATGAGGAATGTTCCAAGTGTTTCCATAATTAGTGGCTTTACCATACAGCTGGTATTCCACACCAATTTTAAGTGATGATTTTATCCATTTTGCCCCTTGAAACCACACTAATTCAATCACTCCAGTGGCATCTTGAAATTTAGCCCGTAATTTTTTTGTTCTTCCAATACCGTCCTCACTTACATGGATAAGTCGACCCTTAAGCTGAATGTACCCCTGAACAAATGGAACGTCTGACACTTTATGAAACGTAGATCGATCCACATAACGGAAAGGAAAATAATTCAAAAGGTCGTTGAAGGTGAATATTCCGAGTTCTTTTTGCAACAATTCGGCACGTTGAGGGCCTACACCTTTTAAAAACTCTATCGGGGTCAACAAAAAATCATTCACGAGAGTAAAGATACAAAACTCATGTGTTACCCTCCAAGAAACGTAGAATGAAGCTTACCTAGTTATCTGAAATTAATGCTTTGCCTTAAATTTTTTAATTCCGCCCATTAAAAAATCGTGGTACTCATTAATATTTGGCGTGTATCCTATGGCTTCCGTTAGATCATTTTCTTCGTGATCTTGTATAACATACAAAGGCTGGGATACTTGTCCGTATTTTTTGATCTGGTAATCGGACCATTTATTTCCAACATTTTTAATCTTGCCTTGAATTCTGTCAGAATACACCCATTCACTTTCCGGGAGTTCCTCACGGTCATCACAGTACAATGACACGATCACCAATTCATTTTTAAGTATAGGACTTATTTTTTCATTTGTCCAGACAGTGGATTCTGTTTTACGACAATTAGCACAAGCGTGTCCGGTGAAATCTACCAATAAAGGTTTGCCCACCTTTTTGGCGTATTCACGCCCCTTATCCAAGTCATGGAAAACTTTGATCGATCCGTCGCCAACTTCATGCATAAATGAAGCATATTCAACAGCTAATGGATCTTGAGCATCAGAACTGCTCGAAGAACCGCTTCCCTTCACAAACCTAAAGTTATCTTCTGAATGCGTTCTTGGAGGAGCAACACCGTCGATCATTGACAAAGGCGCTCCCCACATTCCCGGAAGTAAATAAATAGCAAATGAAAGTGATAAAAACGCAAACATAAAACGTGTAACAGAGATCTTCTCAACGGGCGAATCGTGAGAAAATCTAATTTTACCTAACAGGTAGATTCCCATAACGGCAAATATCACAAACCACATTGCCACGAAAATTTCTCTCGTCAAAATATTCCAGTGGTAGGCAAGATCAACCATGCTTAAAAACTTAAGTGCCAATGCAATCTCTAAAAGACCAAGAACGACTTTTACTGAATTTAACCATCCTCCCGATTGAGGCATGCTATTCAGCCATCCTGGAAATATTGCAAATAAGGTAAATGGCAAGGCCAAGGCCGCTGAGAATCCGCCCATGATCACTGCAGGGCCTAACATTGAACCTGAGCTTGCTGCTTGCACAAGTGATGAACCAATTATTGGACCTGTACAAGAAAAAGAC
>JBFHIN010000078.1:0-7910 GCA_041596415.1 Crocinitomicaceae bacterium
GACGCATTAATATGAATCTCAACACTTCCAATCCAAAGTAAACCTTGGTAGTGGATTTTTGCGTTAAAAAAATCTGGTCCTCCGGCATAAGCATTGTAATCACCAGGATAATCCACACGGATACAGTCTCCTGTATCCGTTGTCATTTTATAAAAAGGCAACATCTTGTTTTTCCAGATGTAGTGTAGGTATTTTTCTTTCATACTCAGGTTAGGCTACCTGAATATACTAAAAAAGCGCCGATGTTTCGGCGCTTTTTTTCAATTATGGATATTTCACAAATTGTAGATAATCCGGATTGGCTGGTGGTGCTTTCGCTGGATCGAAATCCATACTCACCACCTTACCTTCGGTTCTACGATTGAACTGATGTAATTTTTCAAATAATTCTTTATTCGTTTTTCTGAATTGATTAATGTATGCTTCAGTAAGAACAACTGCCTCAACTCCTGTCATGTCTTCAGGTTGAGAAGCCAAATAATTGTCTCCAATTTTATATACTGTTCTTGGCTCATCTTCTCCTTTACCTACCGGTACAATTCTTCTAGGATCAACACCTTTTTCTTCTACAAGGTATTTATAACAAGCTTTAGCACGATTTTCAGAAAGCTTCTGGTTAGCCTCATTCTTACCACGTGAATCCGTATGAGAACTCAACTCGAGCACCATTTCAGGGTATTCATTTAGTAAATTATAAACAAATAACAATGAGTCCGGTGAGTTGATCGTTTCATCAACCAATAATGTCCACTGGTTTAACGGATATCGAACCTCTGGTAAACGAATTGGCTTTTTAGGCAACAAAGCCATATCAATGATGAAGTTCTGATCATAGTTCAAACCAACAGTTGTCAAAGAAGAACCTTTTTTATCCTCATGGTATCCTTCTTTTGATATGTTGATCGTATAAGAAGTATTCTCATTGACATAACGCTCAGCATTTGGCTTTTTATCCCAATAGATAGAACCTTGCTTGTTTGTTTTTCCGGTCCATGTAGAACCATCAGATCCTTTTACCGTAATGTCAACATCCGGAATTTTCACCGTCTTATCACCCAACTCACTCACGATAACCTTAAGATCGAAAATATTTGGTGGCAATTCGTATGAATAAATATCTGAATTGTATTTTCCATTCGGATCCTTACGCTCTGAGGTAAAATAACCTTTACGTTCGGTTAACTCATACAATGCATAATCGTGATTTTCAGAGTTAATAGGATAACCTAAGTTTTTAGCATTTTCCCATTTCATTTCCTCACCTACTTTAGTCGCCTTGAACAAATCCAAGCCGCCTAGACCAGGCATACCGTCTGAAGAATAATACAATGACCCATCTTTACCAAAAGTTGGAAATAATTCATTTCCCGCCGTATTGATCTCAGGCCCCATATTTTTAGGTGCTGTCCATGAATCTGATTTACGATCATAGGTAACATACCAAAGGTCACGACCTCCAAATCCGCCTGGCATGTCCGAAGCAAAAATTAAGAATTTACCATCGTCAGATGCACATGGGTGTCCAACAGAAATACTATCATGTGCCTTTAGATTCAATTTCACCGGTGCACCCCACTCATCTTTTCCTTTAGCATCAGAAACCCAAATATCACATCCCAAGTTTTGTTTTTTGATATTAGGACAACGCGTAAAGAACATTTTTTTACCACGACCATCAAAACAAGCCATACCTTCATGATCCTCTGTATTGATTGTCCCTGTGTTATCCACCAATTTAGGCTCTTGCCAATTGCCCTTTTTATCTAATTCACTCACCCAAAGATCCATGTAATTCTCACAAGAGATAGGGTCAATTTCAGTTCCTGTGCTTCCAACTCTAGAAGATGCAAAATACAATTTCGTCTCTTTTCGGTCAGCAAAAACCGGAGCCATATCCATTTCTTTCTTGTTGATGGCCGACTGGTTTACCACTGTGTGACGTGTTTTATTCGCAATAAAAGACTTATTATCCTTACACGACTGAATACCTACATCTGCCCTTGGATCACTCGGAACCAACTTTTTATATTCTTGATAGTTCTTAGTGGCTTTATCAAACTCTCCCATCATGCGAAGCATCTCCCCATTGTAATACAAAACTTCAGGAGCAACTTGCTGATAATCCAATAAAATAGCACGATCGTACCATTCATTTGCTTCTCTGAAACGGTCTGTTAAACGGTAACATTCAGCCGTTTTATATGCCATATCTGCTTTCTGCTTTTTGGCCTGATTACCCTTGCGTGTTAACTTTGTGTAAGCAACACTACATTTTTCAGCACCCTCACAATATTTTCCACTACGGAAATAATTTTCTGCCTCAACAACATATTTGTTTTGAGCAAATGAAAGCCAAGAAAGGCCTATAAAAACTACGGGTAGTATCAGTTTATAGTACATAGAAAGCCAGTTTCAATTCAAAAATTTAACAGCGAAGAAAATAATAAATATCGAAAAAATCTATTTTTTAAACAGAAAAAACGATTTATTCACTTACCTCGCACGTAAAAATAAGTAAAGATTTTGAAATCTAAGGCAGATTAAGTCTTGCAATGTGATAATTTCTCCTACTCATTCGAACGACTCACCAACATAGGACCGCCATTTTTCCAAAAGTTTAAGATAACCTACAGGCAGTTCTGAATCGAATTTCATGAATTCTCCTTTAGTGGGGTGCATGAAACCAAGTGTTTTTGCATGAAGTGCTTGACCCGGGATCAGATCAAAACAATTCTCAATAAATTTTTTGTATTTGGCCGAAGTAGTTCCTTTCACGATTGAATCACCACCATATTCCAGATCGTGAAATAAAGGATGACCGATGTATTTCATATGAACCCTTATTTGATGCGTTCTTCCTGTTTCAAGTTTACACTCAACCAACGTTACCAAACCAAATCGTTCCAGTACTTTATAATGCGTTACGGCATGCTTCCCGTGTTCACCATTTGGAAAAACTGCCATCATTTTTCTGTTCTTCAAGGACCTACCAATGTTACCCTCTACGGTTCCATCTTCCGTCACATCTCCCCATACCAAAGCATAATATCGTCTTTCGGTTGTTCGATCATAAAACTGTTTTGCCAAATTGGTGAGTGCATATTCTGTTTTTGCTACAACCATAATACCCGTGGTATGCTTATCCAAACGATGAACCAATCCGGGCCGACCGTAATAGTCATTTATTTTTTGAGGAAGATTTTCGAAATGATAAACCAACGCATTCACTAGGGTTCCCTTATAATTACCATATCCAGGATGAACAACCATGTTTGGTGGTTTATTGATGACCACTAGTTCGTCATCCTCATAGATGATATCCAATGGAATATCTTGAGGAATTAATTCAATTTCACGCACAGGATAAGGCAAAACGATCGAAACCTCATCATTAGGTTTAATCTTATAATTCTGCTTTACCTTTATTTTATTCACCAGAATGTTTCCACTCTTGGCAGCATTTTGAATTTTATTTCTTGAGGTATTTGGAAGCCGATCCAACAAAAATTTATCAATTCGAATAACCTCTTGACCGGGATCGGCCTTAAATCGGTAATGTTCGTAAAGCTCTTCCTCCTCACCAATCAACTCATCTAACTCTTCTCTCATTATTGCTTAACGATTTTAACTACACCAGGAATACCGTTCAATTTAATGAAATAAATCCCCTGAGGATGATCACGTAAAGAAAACTGAGCCTCATCCGAATTAATGATCATCTGTCCTTGAATCGAATAGACTTCGAGTCCGGTAAATTCCGAATTTTCTACTTTTACATACACTTGGTCATTGGTTGGATTGGGAAAAGCGGTGACTCTTGGTTGAGGAGTAATTTTTTCAACGCCTAACTCAGCATCCATTCCAGTTGAATAGATCGGACGAATCATTACTGATCCGGGAATAGAAGATGTATTCCAAGAAACACCTCCATTTACACTATACAAAGTATTTGAAGATCGATCGATATTTCGGTCTAGTCCGATGTTCAAACGATCGGAATCAAATTGTCTCCAACCAACAAAATACGTGGTCCCAACCGCGACCTTCATGGTATCTTTAAAGTAATAATTAATAAATCCATTCCTTTCATTAGAATAGATAGGAGATCTTGGGAAAAATACGTTGTCCTCATACAAAAGAGACCCAGGAACACCTCCGTTGTTAGCCCAAACACTTATTACAAACAATTTGTTGGAAACATCATTCACTGACGGAACAAAATGCATGCTCAAACCAATTAAAGAATCTGCCTCGTAGGCATTGTATCGAATTGCAAGACGTGCCTGAGATCCAGTAGGGCCATAAGCAGCTTCCGCAGTACCATCGTCATAACTATAGTAATTTGAGAAGAATTGGACTCCGGTTGTAGAGTCATTTTGTGGGAGATTTGAATATTGCACAGTTGCGGTTGCTAAAAGATCAAAGCTCTGGTAATTTCCAGGTTTACTGTTATCAAAAACATAACCCGTCGAAAGATCATGATAGGAAGTATGCAATTTTCTTGGTTGATAATTAGAAGTAATATCTCCTTCACATAGTAACTGCGCATAAAGTGTATCCCTCCCTTCAAAAAGTGCATTATAAAAAATCTCTACTTTTCCGTCTTTACTGTTAGCAGGGACAACACTCCCATTGTAGACATCCACTTTGAAATTGTCATTCATTTTTCCTGAAGGATTATTTTTAAAGTGGTCCCAAGGGACAGAGGTGTACGTCTTTAACAAGCTGCCAACAGGATACGAAAACGCAAAATCGACAAAAAGGGTGTCATTATATTGAGAATTTGTTCTCAAATGCACATAATCCAAATGGAAATGGTCTAATGAACCCGACAGCGCACCGTAATTCTTGAATCTAAACTGAAAACCTTTTTTAAAATATTTTGGATCGCTCAACTTTATATGTCCAGCTTTGAACGGCGTTCTAGCTCCACCATTCATGCTCCAAACTCTAAACCATTGATCCAGATCTTTTGCATAAAACTCCAAAACAAGGGAATCAGAGGCTTCTGGAACATCTCCAAAACCTTCAGGCTGAACTAGAAAACTAAAATATATCGAATCGGCATCTGTATACGGCGCCAGATTAAGAGGTTTTGAAGTCAGATAATCGGCATAATTGGTTAACGTTGTTCCAATGGCATAAGGATAGCCGTTTTCATCCAAACCATCAAAGGTTACCACCCCCAACGATCTTGGTTGGTAGGCAAATCTGTAATTTCTATAGGCATAGTTATCTAACCAATAGGCATTCGGATCGTTCAAGCCAATAAAAAACTGGGTGGCTGAATCTTGAAAATATTCCGGATCAACGATCCAAACCGTATCCGAAACGTCAGGAACACCAATTGTATCATATATGTAATAAGGTGGATACAAATTGGTTGTTACATAGTTAACCGGATAAGAACTCAAATCCCCAACCTTATAAGGTGTAGCAGTAAAATTCGCATCGGTTTGTGTATTAGAGGTTACGTCGTAAGTACGTCTATAGGTTTGTTGCCCAGTAAGAAAAACATTATTTGGAATAGGTAACAAGGTGCCATTATCCAAAATACGATACTTCTTATCGCTTGTTACTCCAGGATCCGTATAGGTTGCGTTGTACTTTTGAAAATGATCCTTGGAGAATTCATCAAAGAAAGGAAGATTCAAGGTGTCAGGAAAGTAGATAAAGGTTGAATCGAACGTACCTGCAGCGGCCTTCATCGGAAGTACGGTCTTTTTATTGGCAATATCCGGATTCGCTGTTAGCGGACCTATTTCTTCACCTTGTCCAAATAATTTTGTTGTAAATACTAAACACGCAAATATGAAAAACGCTGTCCTCATCAAGTAGTTTTTTCTTTTGTTATGGTGTCTGGTTATCTACAAAGTTCTTTGTTGCAAACACCGTTATTGTAGAACCTGATGGGATTTGAATTCCTTCAATGAACTCAGGTGATTGCGATTGAATTCGCGCTACTAAAGAATCTTCTCTCGTAACACAAGCATCGCAAACTGCCAGAAACCCAAACGATCCTAGAGTTGACAAACGTTCTTTTGCTTGAGATATTGTTAGCCCATATAAATTTGGAATAGCAACAGGTACTCCTGCATCATTTTTTCCGACGACCAAAACGATGGTTGATCCGATTGGTATTCTAGTTCCTTCCTTAACAAATTTGCCATTGAACAATTGATCCAAAACAGCACCATTAGCTTCATTGGTTGGTTGATATCGAATTACGAATTTCAACCCTCTATTCTGAAGGATTTTCTCTGCAAAACGTTGTGATTTATCGATCAAACTTGGCATCTCGATTAGACGTGTTTTTTTAGACACACGTAAGCGAATTACCCTTCCCTCTTTTACAAAAATCTTAGTCAATCCACTCGGTCCCGGATCTTGATCCATGATCGTTCCTTGCGGTTTGGAGGGTTCATAAATTGAATCCAAGACTTCATATTGAAGACCCAAAGCCTCCAATTCCGATTGAATCATGGCAACATTCTTCCCTTTCAAGTTAGGCACTGCAATTTTTTCACCGTGATTGGTAAATGAGTCCAGATAAAAAATTAGTATCAGGACGATCAAAAAATAAGCAAGAATTACTAGTCCCAAATGTTTCAGGAAATGTTTGCTCCAAACGAATGATTTAAGCTTTTTAAAAAATTCCATATTTCGAAATCAAAGGGCAAATATAAAAATTACAAACCAGCATTCACAGTTTCCCAAATGTGGCTAAAAGTTAGGTGATAATTCGTGTGATTTGTAAAATTCGTCAATGTAGTTATAGGCGTCTTCTGCAGTATCTACCAACTTGAACAAATTCAAGTCATCAGCAGAAATATTATGTTCCAGATCCAACATGGCCATTTTAATCCATTTGATCAAGCCTTCCCAATACTCTGTCCCTATTAGTACAACTGGACGATGATTGATCTTTTTGGTTTGAATCAGGGTTAAAGCTTCAAATAGCTCATCCAGCGTTCCAAATCCACCGGGTAAAATAACAAAACCCTGTGCATATTTCACGAAAACAACTTTTCTTACAAAGAAATAATCAAATTCGAGGTTGTGTTCAGGATCGATATAAGGATTATGATTTTGTTCAAAAGGTAGATCAATATTCAATCCAACAGATTTGCCTCCACCTTGTTGAGCACCTTTATTTCCGGCTTCCATGATTCCGGGACCACCACCTGTAATAACACCGTATCCAGCTTCTGAAAGTTTTTCAGCAATCTCAATTCCGATCTGATAATATTTATTCTCGGGTTTTGTACGAGCAGATCCAAAAATTGATATACAAGGGCCAATTTTAGCCATGCGCTCATAACCTTCGACAAATTCTGACATGATCTTAAAGATCGCCCAGCTATCGTTGATTTTTATATCGTTCCAGTCTTTTCTTATCTTATTCATCTGTATCCAACTAATTAGAATTTTACAATTCCCGCATCACAAGAGAATATAGGAAGGTTAAAATTACTATTAAATCCTAGGAACGTCGTACTGTGCGTTTTATTTTTTCAACATATTAGCGGTTTAAATGTAAAAATGGATAATTTCGGGTATGAGGCAAGTAGTCCTTTTCTTGATTCTTTCTTCGTTAGTTGCACTAAAAGTTAATGCGCAAGAGCAATTCTGGTTAAAAAGCGATAGCTTGAACAGGAAAAGAGCTTGTATTTCTGCGGGTTCAGTAGCACTTGCCTGGTCAGGAAGTATGATTGGGCTGCACTCCGTTTGGTACAAGAACGTAGAAAAAAACAGTTTCCACACCTTTGATGATTGTGGAAACTGGCTTCAAATGGATAAAGCCGGTCATATTTACACGGCCAACAAATTGAGTGAACTCACCGGAAATTTATTTGAATGGTCAGGTATTCAGAAAAAAAATGCCACACTGCTGGGCAGTGCCGTCGGCC
>JBFHIN010000079.1:0-7763 GCA_041596415.1 Crocinitomicaceae bacterium
GATTTTTCTTAAATTGTTCCCTTTAAAACTTACTACATGCCAGAACAAGTTATTGATCAACCGATCACGCTCAGTATGAATCCCTACGCCGGACCATGGACAAAGTCACAGGCGGCACATTTACTTCGCAGGACACTTTTTGGAGCTTCACATCAGCAGATAAGAGATGCTGTGACAAATGGAATGAATGCAACTGTGAGTAGTTTATTGACCATTCCTGTAATTGGTGATCCGCTATCATACGACCCTGCAGAAACAATTGTCCCTTTTGGAAGTACTTGGATCAATGCTGTGTATCCATCTGATGTTACTGCAGCACAGAATACAGAAAATGCGCGCATCAAGTCTTTGGGTGCTTGGGTTATGGGACGCCTAAATTCGACACAGTTGAGCATTGCAGAGAAAATGTGTCTTTTCTGGCAAAATCACTTTGCTGCTACAGCAGTTTCGGATTCCAGAGCGACTTATAATTATCACATGATTATCCGAAATCATGCATTGGGTAATTTTAAGCAAATGGTAAAGGATATTACTATCGATCCGGCAATGTTGCTTTTCCTTAATGGAGCAACGAATACGCTTTATAGCCCAAATGAAAATTATGCAAGAGAGCTGTTGGAGTTATATACCATTGGAAAGGGACCTCAGATTGGACCTGGTGATTATACACATTACACCGAACAGGATGTGTCAGCGGGAGCAAAGATATTAACCGGATATCTTGTTAACGGCTTAAGAAGTGATACCCTTACTTCACCAGTAGCGAATTTTACACCTATTTTGCATGACACCTCCACAAAACAGTTATCAGCTCATTTTGGAAGCGTAACGGTTTCTAACAATGGAGCAAATGAATACAGCGATTATATTGATATTATCTTCAATCAACCTCAAGTAGCCACTTACATTTGTAAAAAACTATATCGTTACTTCGTCAACTATGACCTTACAGCAGACGTTTTGACCAACGTAATCCCTGTTATGGCAAACACGTTGATCACTAATAGCTATAATATCCTACCTGTAATGGATCAGCTATTAAAAAGTGAGCATTTTTACGATGCATCCCTACGCGGTTCGGTGATCAGAGGTCCGTTAGAAATGATCTTTGGAATGTTTAACGCTTGCGAAACTCAACCGACTTTTGATTTAGCAACCAATTCTGATATGTATTTGAATATGTATTGGCTTGCAGAAACAATGGGGCAGGCTTATGCAACGCCACCGAGTGTAGCGGGTTGGACAGCTTACTATCAAGCGCCGGCTTTCTCCAAATTGTGGGTAAATTCAACGCACATTAAAACGCGTTTCGACGTAGCCAATTTCATTACGATCTATACAGGAATACCTGTTAACGGAAATTTCCTGAAATTAAATGCACTTACCTTGGTTGACGGTTTATCTGTTCCTTCGGATCCAGTGCAAGTAATTGATGATCTGGTAGACGTTTTCTTTCCAAAATCAACATCAGCGGCCAATAAATTAACCTTGAAATTTATTCTTACTAATGGTCAGCCGGATTTTGAGTGGACGTTACAGTATAACGACTACTTAGCTAATCCTGGTAATACAACATATTCGACACCTGTAAGGCAACGTATCGAACAAGTTATTGCAAGAATGTTCCAAATGCCTGAGTTCCATACTATTTAAGGCAAAAGTTTATCCTATGAAAAGAAGAAGATTTATAAAAAATATATCACTGGCTTCAGTAGCAGTACCCTTTACTTTCAAGAACTTGAATTATAAAGCGGTGAGTAAAAAGTTGTTCAACTATGCTAAAAGTGCCGAGGACCGAGTTTTGGTTTTAATACGTTTGAATGGTGGAAATGATGGATTAAGTACTGTTTTTCCAAGAGACCAGTATGGGAATTTAACGATTCAGCGTTCGAACATTCTTGTTCCGGAAAATTCCATTTTACCATTGACCAATGAGGTAGGATTCCATCCAGTAATGACGGGAATGCAGAATATGTTCAATTCGGGAACCTTGAGCATTATTCAAAACGTAGGTTACCCTGAACAGAACCGTTCACATTTCAGATCCATGGATATTTGGACAAGCGGAATGATGGACATTAATGAAACCAGGGGTTGGTTAGGTAGACATTTTGATGACGCTCACCCTAATTTTCCGGATGCATATCCTAACGCAACATATCCAGACCCTTTTGCGATCAGCATGGGTTACGAAGTGAGTGCTACGTGCCAAGGATTGATGGCGAACTTTTCACATGCTGTGAATGATCCTTTTGCGGCGGTTAACCTATTGTCGAGTACTGTAACCAATGACGGAACCTATTACGGTTCGCATATGGAATATCTAGCCACGTTGATCGATCAAACGAACGCGTATGGTTCACAGATCAATGCCGCTGCAAATGCCGGGAATTCACTTTCTACGTTATACGATGCGAATAATCCAGTTGCGATACATCTACGCAACGTAGCTAAAATGATCTCGGGTGGATTAAAAACCAAAGTGTATATCCTTAACATTAATGGTTTTGATACGCACGATGGGCAAGTTTCAGCAACTGATCCTGCTCTAGGAGCTCATGCTGATCTGTTGAAAAAATTATCTGATGCCATACATGCATTTCAGGATGATCTTAATCTTTTAGGTTTGTCGAACCGCGTTGCAGGAATGACTTTCTCCGAGTTTGGACGTCAGGTGGCTTCCAATGCAAGTTTGGGAACTGATCACGGTGATGCTGCTCCGTTGTTTCTTTTCGGATCATGTATCAATGCCGGTATCATAGGACCAAATCCTGTGATCGGAAATACGGTTGTTGAGCAAGCCGGAATTCCTATGCAAATAGATTTTAGAGATGTTTATGCATCGATACTAAAAGATTGGTTCCAAGTTCCTGAAGCTGATATTCAACCATTATTTGAACATACCGTTACATACTACCAAGTTTTGGGTGCGTGTAATGTGGGACTTGAAGAAGAAAAATTGGCGAAAGATGCTTTATTGTTATTCCCAAATCCTGCCGTATCGCATACAACTGTTCGATTCACGGCACAGAATGAATGGGTGAAAATCAGTGTCTATGATATGAATGGAAGAATGCTGAAAGTAGTATTCGATGGAAATTTATCACAGGGATTACATACGATTCCATTTGAAATTCAAGAGCTTCAGGCCGGACAGTATATCGTTAGGCTGGATAAAGAATCCGGAGTTCAAACGGCACATTTACAAAAAGTACACTAACAAAAAAAAGGAGCAACTGCTCCTTTTTTTGTTTTAATCTACAAGGGAATTATCCACCCATCATTTGTAATTCTTCCATGGTTGTCTCTGTGTAACCATCCGGAATTTTCATATCAAATAAGCTAATGGCTTTTTTGTCCAATTTTTTATCCACTTTGGTAGCAGACATATTCATTTTCAAGCCATTTCGGTTAATGTCAAATTCTAAAGGAACACCCGGTATCTGATCATTCATAAATCCGATCCCTTTTTTTACAACAACAAAATCAGTGGTATACCAAGTAACCATTTCATTACCTTCTTCGTCCGTAATGATTGCTTTTTTACACTTGAATCCAATGATCTCCTTTGTTTCATCCACCAAAGTAACTTCCGATGTAGGTTGAGCTACTGTGTCGCTATCTTTTAAATTGGATTTAATGGCTTTTTTCCCCATCATTCCACTCATTAACATTAACATTTCACCGGTGGGTTCATTAATAATGTTCACTGTTGTCATCATTGTACCCATCTTCATTTCAGTGCGAGCCATTTTTTCCTTGAAATAAATGTCAAGCGTAGAACCTTGAAGCATACCTGCCATCATTTGCATTTGCGGGTCATCAGTTGTCATATCGATTTTGTAATTGATATGCCCTTCACTGATCTGTGCATGAATTTGAAACACCGTCAATGCCCCAACTAAAAAGCTTAAAAGAATTTTTTTCATTCGTTAATTTTTTATTTGCCACCAATTTACAACAAAATCAATGTCTATGGTACTATTTTGTACTAATGGAAAGGGTTTAATTTCAAGTGGTTCAATTTAACCATCAACGGATCACATGCCCGAAATCCATCTGTACAAGTCGTTTCCATTGGCGTACAACAGAAGACCCATAAGTAAAATGAATCCAACGTATTGGGCATATTCCAATACCTTTTGCGGTGCTTCTTTCCCGGTAATCATTTCGTAAAGTAAAAATACTACATGTCCACCGTCCAGCGCTGGAATGGGTAAGATATTCATGAACGCTAGAATGATGGAAATAAGTGCGGTATTCATCCAGAATATTTGCCAGTTCCATGTTGCAGGGAACATATTACCAATTGACCCAAATCCACCAATTGAAGAGGCGCCTTTCTTTGTGAACAAGAATTTTAATTGACCTACATAATCACTTAAGGTGTGAAAACCTTTGTCAATACCTCTTCCTACACTTTCGCCAAAACCATAATACACTGTTTTGATCTGCTTCTCATCGACGTAGTTGGTAGTTTTTACAGCGAATCCAATAGTACCTTCTTTTTTTACTTTCGTGTTTAAGATCAAGGTGTCCTCACCGCGTTTAACGGTAACTTTAGCTTGCTTTCCCTTGCTTTCGTAGAAATAACGTTGAATATCGTCGTAATAATTAACCGCATTTCCATTGATGGCCACCAATTGATCACCTTTCTTCAAACCTGCAGCTAAAGCTGGAGAGTCAGGCATTACTGTGTCGGCAACCGTTGATGAATGACGCAATGTAACTGCTGGGAAGGCACCGTTTTGAAATAATTTATATTCAATACCTTCAGGCAAAGTGATGGTTTCCTTTCTACCATCTGCATGTTGAACGCGCAAGGTTCTGCCATCACGCAGCATTAAACGGTTATTGATCTCGTTCACATTCATGATCTTTTCGCCATTTATGGCCAAGATATTATCTCCTGAATGTAAGTTGTACTCAGATAAATAAGGATGAATTGCCAATCCTGCTTTAAGTTCTGTAGGTTTAATTTGTTCTTCACCATAAGCGAACATGACAAACACGTAGATAATCAATCCAAGAAGCATGTTCACAGTCACCCCACCAATCATGATGATCAATCGCTGCCATGCCGGTTTAGAACGGAATTCCCATGGTTGCGCCGGTTGCGCCAACTGTTCTTTATCCATGGATTCGTCTACCATTCCTGCAATTTTAACATATCCCCCCAATGGTAACCAACCGATTCCCCATTCTGTATCACCTACCTTTTTCTTAAAAATTGAAAACCAAGGATTGAAAAACAAATAGAATTTTTCTACGCGCGTTTTAAAGATCCTCGCAGGAATGAAATGTCCGAATTCGTGTAATACAACAAGTATTGATAGAGATAATATTAATTGTGCGGCTTTGATCCAAAAATCCATTTTCTAAAATTTAATGCGTTGCAAATATAACTTTTTACTCACTGACCGAAGCCTCTGTGTAATAGTCGTTTTGTATGAAATAATCCAGGATGGCTTCCTTCATCAAATGTTGTTGATCATTTGTGCTCAAAGGAGGCAACTCTTTGAGTAAAGTAAAGTGTGGCCAATTGTCCTTGTCTCTACCATCAAAAGAGTAATAACCATAAGGTTCTAGTAAGGTACAGATGGCAACGTGAAACAGGTCCGTTTTCTCCGCTTTAGTATAATTCTTATATCCTATTCCCAACTCATTTACACCAATTAAAAAAAGTATTGCTTGCATGTCCATATCTTCACCATGCTCCAATTCCAAGGTGCTTTTCAGTCGCTGGAAACGTAATTCAATGTCATAATCCATAGGGTGCAAAAATACAAAACTTAGCAGGAACTCCTTCCACAACTTTAAGAGATACGAATGCAAGATTAAGATTTTTTGTACTTTCGAAAGAAAAAGCGCTATGATAAACTTGAGAACACTGTTTGGTGCGATGTTATTGACTGGAATTTTAGCCTCTTGCGGAGGATCGACTGAACCCGAAAAACAGGATAAGGAAGCCGAACAAACATGTTTATACAGATATGTTGACAACAATTCTTCGATCAACTTTACGGCTTTTAAGTTTACGGATAAAACTGCCGTTAAAGGAAGTTTCACAGCATTCGAAATAGAGGGTCTTAAAAAATCTGATGATCCAAAAAAATTGATCGAGTCCTTGTCATTTTCTATTCCAGTGACAAATGCGTCAACGGATAACGAAGAGCGCGATGGTAAAATTCAAACTTCCTTCTTTCAAACGTTTAAAACTGAAAAGATTACCGGTAAAGTAAAAAGTCTAGGTGAAAACGGTGATGCGAGCGTATTGATAAAAATGAACGCGATTGAAAAGGAGGTGATGGGTAAATATACCTTGAACGAAGGGATGTTCAATTTCAAAGCTACCATCGACCTGAATGACTGGAATGGACAGGAGGCTATTAAGGCGCTGAACACCAAATGTAAAGATCTACACACAGGTCCGGATGGAAAATCTATGCTTTGGTCTGAAGTTGAAATTGAGTTTGCTACACAGCTTCTCAACGACTGCGATTAACGTCACTAACATTGTAGGGTGAAGAACTCTTCTTACTTATCACGAAAAGCACTTGTTTTTCAAGTAATTTTCCCGCATGAATTTTATTGATATTCTTATCATCCTTCCACTCCTTTATGCGGCCTATAAAGGCTTTAAGCAAGGTTTTGTTATTGAGGTGTTTACCTTGTTGGCCTTATTTGTTGGCCTTTATGTTGGGATACATTTCTCAGATTTTATTGCCGAATGGTTGAAAGCAACGTTTGGTTTTTCGTCAAAATATTTACCCGTTATTGCTTTTACCCTCACCTTTCTTGGAGTCGGTGCTATGGTATATTTTGCAGGAAAAACCATTGAAAGATTGATTAAAGTGGTTCAACTTTCGTTAGTCAACAAGATTGCCGGATCTTTTTTCGGTGGACTAAAAATGTTCTATATACTTAGCGTAATTCTTCTGTTAGTAGAGGCCTATGACGAAAAAAGCAGCTTTTTTCCAGCAGAAAAGAAAACAAGTTCCTTATTGTACTATCCAACGGTAGGTTTTTCAAACACTACTGTGCCAGGTATTTCTGAAAGTACGATTTTCTTAAAAAATGCGTTCAAACAAGAAAGTGATAGTACAGGGCTAACAATCGAGCAGATTTCCAGAACAAAAGATGTGGCAGACAGTCTAGGAATTGATGTTCATACAGCGGCAGATTACAAGCGAATTCATGAGGAGTATGTGGAAAAGAAAAAGATGTAAACTTTTGTGGGTAATGTGTTTGCTGGTAATCCAGGCAAATGGTCAGATCGAATTGAAAAATCCTTTTAAAAAAGACAAATTATTGGATTTACATGTCACAAAAACAGGGCCGTATTTTGGTTTGCAGCGGGGGAAATATACGGTGCTGGAGTTAGGTGTTGAACGTCAATGGAAGCATATTACGCTGTTAAAGACCGAAACGCAGGCTGCCAGATTTGGCTTCAATTACAATTTTAAATACAATGTTCTTGGGTTTGATGCCGGTTACTGGACAAAACCAAGTAGAGTAGGACTGACATATGGTGTGGATCTCGTATTTAGAACCAACTTCGATGAAGGCAGGATGGGGTTTGCACCCAAAATAGGCTACAAGTTTTTGCAATTTCATCTCGAGACAGGATATACTTTTTTAACACGAGCTTTGGATTTCGAGGAAACGAATCGCTTTTTTATAGGTTTACGTTATACCATAATCAATGATCGGGATGTATCGTTGAACAAAGACAAGAAAAAGAAAAAAACCGGAATTTTCGA
>JBFHIN010000080.1:0-7751 GCA_041596415.1 Crocinitomicaceae bacterium
AGTAATTCAGTATTTTGAAGAACGAAACCTTCTTTAAATCGCATCATTTCAGAGGTTAGCGATTGTTCTGCTTCCCAAAAAAGATAATTGTAGGTTCTTCCTTTTACTTGAATCGACCCATTTGAATCTGCTGTTACTTTCCATCCATTTTCGTAAGTCGGATAAGTGAAGGTGAATTGTTTTACCGGAATCACCTTTACATCAATATTCATCTTTAGTTCAGGATATAAATAAATTACCGGTTTGTCTACAATGATCTGGGAATTGGCTTCCATGAAAAACAGTGAAATGTGCGTTCTTTTCCCAACTTGAAAATCAATGCTATCTGTACTTATTTCATAAAAATCCATGGCATATACAAATTGAAAAACGTGTTTTCCAGGAGTTAACGACAAATTAAGGCAACTCTTTTCGTCAAGTTGTTCCGTGAAACTTTTTTCATCTATGGAGTACAGTACTTTTGTTGGTTCTAAGATATGGCTGTACGACTTGAAGGTAAAGGTACCAGCAGATGACCCCACTGGAATTGACTTATCTACCACTACGCTGTCTACGCGATAAGAAAGAAATAATCCTTTTTCTGCTGCCATAGTGGCAGTATGAACGAGCAATAAAGAAAGAAACAGTAAGTTTTTCATAGGATATTAATTCGTTAAATGCTGAGGAATCTCACTTCCGCCCCATTCGAGTACAACAAAGCCATCTCTTTGCATTTTGGGTATGATCTGCTCTCTTAAGACGATTTTATGATCATCAGAAACAGGTTTGTACAACATATAAAATCTGTAAATATGATCCGGTTGTGGCGAAATTTCAAGGTTGGCAAACTGATCGCATTTTTCGTTAAAAATGAAATGTACTTCATTCATTTTGTTCATGGCCATTTTTGGTCCCCAGAAAGTGATAAAGTCCGCTGTCTCCTGGCTTGTAAATCCCGCTTGCGCCAAAATGTTTTCCAAAAAAATGGAGACGTTAGTATTCGAAACATAGAAACCTTCTTCAAATGATTGAGTCAGTGTTTTATAATCTTGTGTACTTTCCCAGAAAAGATAATTGTACGTTTTTCCGGAATTTTCTAATGAGCCATTCGGGTGCGCCGTCACATGCCATTCCTCGTTGTATGGAGGATAAGTAAACAACATTTCACCTGTCGGATGAACTTTTACGGTTACCAAGGTTGGTTCAATTGGATAAAGATAAATGACCGGTTTTTCTACCATGATCTGTTGGTCGGATCTTTCCCATATTAGGCTAATAAAAGTTCTTTTTTGTTCAGGTCCGTAAATGCTGTCCGTATGAATTTCAAAATATTGGTCTGAAAGATAAAATGAAAACGTATACTTTCCTTTAGGTAGGATCAAATCCATTTTTTCGCCATTTTTAATAGTGGCTGATCTATTTCCTTTACCGTATGAGTATATTATTCTGTACACTTTTTTTGCTTCGATGACCCCATATTCTTGCATACCGAATGTGTATGCGGTTTGATCTTTAGCAATGTCACGGGCGGTTTTTACACTATCTATGCGGTATGACATCATTGATTCCTTTTCAAAGGAATAGGCGGTATAGGAAAATAAAATTACCGACAAAAGAAGAAGTGCTTTCATTGTTTTTTGTCGCTCGGTACAACAAGATGCTTTGTTGGTTCAATCAATGATAAAATCCAAGTACTTTTTTAGAAGAACAGAAGAGCTAAATTGCTCAATATTTCTTGCCTGGTGGTAATTGCTATGAGTGGAAAATTTGTCAAAAGTTTCTTCGAGATAGTTAAGAAGATTTTGCTGATCATCCGAGGCTGAGAAGAAACCTGCATCCGTTTCATGCATGATTTTTTCAAGATCACTTTCACTTGCACCAAAGGCTATGATGGGTCTTTTAGCACCAAGGTATTCGAAGAATTTTCCGGTTAGGATACCTTTTACATTTCCGGTATTGTTGGCCACCAAAAGTAAAAGTTGTGAACTACGTTGCATGAAAATGCTTTTTTTGTGTTGCACATGATCGATCAATTCAAGATTTTCGCTCAATTGGTGTTTTTTAATATCGTCGATCACCTTAAAATCAACTGCACCAACAAGTCGGATAATCAAATGATCTTTAAAATCCTTTCGTTTTTCACATAATTCTTTGAGTACTTTCCATAAAATTTCCGGATTACGTGCTTGAGGCATCGAGCCGAAATGAGAAATTGTGAACGATTTATCCAATGGAACAGTTTGTGGATCAAACGTTGGAAAAATAAAACCGTTGGTAATAACTTTGATCTTACGATTTGCAATTTCGCCTAATTCTTCTGCACAAGCCGAACTTACCGTTACCACTTTATCGGCCTCTTTTAACACTGACAATTCCAATGCTTTATGCTTTGCATCTGCTCTTTTTCCGGGTAACAAATCTTGATAAAAATCTATCGAGGTCCATGGATCACGAAAATCGGCAACCCACTTAATGTTGAATTCTTTTTTGAGTTGTCTTGCAATCAAATGAGTACTATGCGGAGGTCCTGTAGAAATTACAGTTGTAATTTCCGGATGTTCTTTCAGGTATTTTCGAAGGAAACGAATACTTGGTTTGATCCAGAAAACACGAGCATCAGGAATGAATAGATTTCCTCTCACCCAGATGATGGCTTTTTGCAATGGACTACTTTTCTTGGTTGAAGTTAACCCTGCGGCCTTATTTGGATTGTTTTTCTTGCCGAGATATTTGTGCGGTTCAAAAATGGCATGGCGAACAACGGTAACATTCTTTGGTACCTCATTTTCCAGATCTTCATCTAGGACCGGCCAAGCAGCGTCCTTCGGACAATAGACGTGTAGGTCCCAACCATTTTCTTTGAAGTAACGTGAAAATCTTAACCAACGATGTACACCAGCACCACCGGCCGGAGGCCAGTAATAGGTAATTAAAAGTGCCGTCGGTTGTTTATTCACATTAAACAATTTGTCCCTTAACTTGCGCTATGGCTTGTTGAAGTCCAGCAGGATTTTTACCACCTGCAGTAGCAAAAAATGCTTGACCACCGCCACCACCTTGTATAAGTTTGGCCGCTTCGCGCACAAGATTTCCTGCGTGGATTTTTTTATCATTTACAACAGAGTCCGAAGCTATAATACTTAGCGAGCATTTGTCACCTTCGTCACCTCCAATAATTCCGACAAAATTGGGTAATTCTCCTTTCAATTGAAACAAAATGTCTTTGATCGAATTGCTGTCTAAAACCACGGTAGCCGCAAGCACATTCATGTCGCCAACTTGTTCCACTGAGTTTTTCAATTCGCCTTTAATAGCGATGGCTTTTTCTTTTTGAAGCGCTTCGATTTCTTTTGTTAAAGATAAATTCTTGTTTAACAGGTCATCAACAGCCTTTAAAATATCTTTCGGGTGTTTTAAAGCAACATTGATCGCATCAAGAATAGCAGCTTTGTTTTTGTAGAAAGCTTCGGCCTCAGATCCGGTTATAGCTTCAATTCTTCTCACTCCGGCAGCCACAGCAGATTCGCTGGTAATCTTAAAAAGAGCAATTGTGCCCGTGTTAGGAACATGTGTTCCACCACAAAGTTCAATTGATTCACCAAATTTGATTACACGTACTTTGTCTCCATATTTTTCTCCAAAAAGCGCCATTGCACCCATTTCCTGTGCTTCGTCAAGAGGCGTGTTTCTTTTTTCCTCTAATGGAATATTGTGATGAATGGCCTGCATGACTAGAGCTTCGATCTTTTGAAGTTCTATGTCATTCACTTTTGCAAAATGCGAAAAGTCGAATCGAAGATAATTGTTGCTTACTAACGATCCTTTTTGCTCAACATGCGGACCTAGGATTGTACGTAGCGCGTGGTGAAGTAGGTGAGTGGCACTATGATTTGCTGCAGTAGCTTCACGTAAAGTTTTATTCACGGTGGCTTCAAAAATTACGGTTGGATCAGATGGAAGTTTTTCAGACAAATGAATGATAAGATTATTCTCCTTTTTAGTATCGAAAATTGGAATGATCTCACCTAATGCCTCAATGAATCCTTTGTCGCCGATTTGACCACCACCTTCAGGATAGAAGGGCGTTTGGTCAAATACTATCTGATAAAATGCTTTTTGTTTTTGCGTTACCTTTCTGTATTTAAGGATATTTACCGATGCTGTAAGATTGTCATATCCAATAAAGTTGACTTCATTATCATCACGAACAATTTGCCAGTCGTCGGTTTCAATCGAAGTAGCAACTCTGGATCTTTCTTTTTGCTTGTTTAATTCTTCATTAAATCCTTTTTCATCGATTTCAAGACCTTTTTCACGGGCAATCAATGAGGTAAGATCTATTGGGAATCCGTATGTATCGTATAATTCAAATACAACCTCACCCGGAATTACATCCAATTGTTTTTTTATCGTTGTTTCAATAACTTGATTGATTCGCTTAATTCCCAGTTCAAGTGTTCTGAAAAAACTCAATTCCTCTTCTCGAATAACTTTATAGATCAACTCTTTTTGTTGGATGAGCTCTGAATAATGGTAACCCATTACTTCACCCAAAACGATGGAAAGATCACACAAGAAAGGCTCCTTTAAATTCAGGGTCTGGTATCCGTATCGCACAGCTCTTCTTAAGATTCTGCGAATCACATATCCGGCACCGGTGTTAGACGGTAATTGTCCGTCAGCGATAGAAAACGCAATTGCTCTTACGTGATCTGCAATTACACGAAGCGCAATGTCGTTTGTTTCTAACTCACCATATTTAACATGGGAAACCGCTTCCATATGCTGTATCAGCGATTGAAATAGGTCTGTGTCGTAATTCGATATTTTACCTTGCAATGCCATCGCTAAACGCTCCAGTCCCATACCTGTATCAACATGCCTAGCAGGCAGTGGCTCAAGACTTGAATCGGATTTGCGATTAAATTCCATGAAAACATTGTTCCAGATCTCAATTACTTGCGGATGGTCTTGGTTTACCAAGTTCAAACCGTCAATCAGTACCCTTTCTTCTTTGGAACGCAGATCGACATGGATTTCCGTACAAGGTCCGCAAGGTCCTGTTTCGCCCATTTCCCAGAAATTATCTTTTTTGGAAGCAAGAATGATGCGGTCAGCGTCAATATATTTTTTCCAGATCTCAATACTTTCGTCGTCCTTGGGAACACCGTCCTTACTGTCGCCCTCAAAAACGGTAACGTACAAACGATCCTTTGGTAGCTTGTATACTTCAGTTAAAAGTTCCCAAGCCCACGAAATGGCCTCTTCCTTGAAATAATCACCAAAAGACCAGTTACCCAACATTTCGAACATTGTATGGTGATAAGTATCAACACCTACTTCCTCTAAATCATTATGTTTTCCTGAAACACGCAAACATTTTTGAGAATTCGCTATTCTTTTGTTCGTCGGTTCTGAGTCGCCCAAGAAATAATCTTTAAATTGATTCATACCGGCATTGGTGAACATGAGCGTTGGATCATTTTTTATCACCATGGGCGCAGATGGTACTATTTCATGCCCTTTTGAGGCGAAAAATTTAAAGAATTGTTCTCTGATTTCAGCGACTTTCATTTCTTATGGTTTGAGCTTTTAATTGCTGCAAATTTAATTGAAATCTATGGATTTGGAAACCCCAATCGATAAGGAATTCAGATCATGTAGAACTTTGTTGCCTCTGCATTACTTTTTACGCATTTTTCGAACTTAATTGTTTTAAAATCAAATCCTGAAAATACAGCAGAAAAGCTTGTCAACTCAAATTATTCTTAATTATACCCCACACAAAAACCAAAAGTAGGTGTATCAATCCTTCGGTTCTGAATAAAAAAGCTTTAAACCAAAGAACTATAGCGATGGAATAAAGGATATTACTCATGATAAGATAGAACACTTTCTAATTAAATCAATTGGAAAATGGCTATTTTTACAAAAAATGCCTAAAAAGAAGTATAAATATAATCCAAGAACTCTTGACTACGAAGAGGTGAGCGTTGGCATTGGTATGCGGATCGTAAAAACCACGTTATGGATGGCTCCTTCGATAGTAATGGGATTGGTTTTGGCTTATTTCTTTTCGAGAAGATTGGATTCGCCTAAAGAAAAATTACTTAAAGCCGAGATTGAAAGGTATGAGGAAGAAGTAAAAAGGCTTAATCAGGATATGGATTTCGTTCATCGGGTGTTAGATGACATTGAAAAGCGTGACGAAGATTTATATCGTTTGGCACTCTATGCTGATAAATTTCCGGAAGAACTCCGAATGATGGGAATCGGAGGTAGCGACAAATATGATTATTTGGATGGATTCAGCAATTCCGAATTGTTGCGCTCTACTTCAGAACGTATGGATCAACTGGAACAGCGTCTTCATGGACAAAGTCTATCGTTAAAAGAATTGTTGACACTAGCAAAGAATAAAGAAAAAATGTTAGTGAGCATTCCAGCCATTCAACCCGTGAATAATAAAGACCTGAAACGTATGGCCTCAGGATTTGGATATAGGATCGACCCAATTTATAAAACCAGAAGAATGCATACAGGTATGGATTTTACGGCAAAAATTGGAACCCCGGTCTATGCCACTGGAAATGGAGTAGTGGAGGAAATTGAAAACAGTGGTTGGGGTTATGGTAAAAGTATCGTTATCAATCACGGCTATGGGTACAAGACTAGATATGCGCATTTAAGCGCTTTTAAAATTGCGAAAGGCGCCAAAGTAATTCGAGGTCAGCTAATTGGATTGGTTGGAAACACCGGGAAATCAACGGGTGCACACTTACATTATGAAGTAGAAAAAGGTGGAGAAAAAGTGAATCCGATTCACTATTATCATTCTGATCTATCTCCTGCGCAATATGAAAAACTAATTGAGTTGAGCAAAAATTCCTTCAGAACACTTGACTAATAGTTTTTTATTTCCCAACCCTAATAACCCCATTCAATTCTTGTTCGCGTATTTTTTTCTTCATTGAAATTAATGTGTAAATAATTGAATAATAATCTTTTATGTCATACCTTAGTTAGCAACTAAGCTCAATGGTATGAGGCTATTCACTTTACTACTTTTTCTAAGTATTTCATGTACTTATGGTTTATTGGCACAAGATTCAATCCCTCTTCCAGAAAAGGATTTGTCTGAATTGAGTATCGAAGAACTGATGAATCTGACGGTCTATTCTGCTTCAAAGAAACAGGAAAGACTCAATGATGCGCCATCCATTGTTACGGTGATCACTAAGAATGACCTCTTATATTATGGAGGATTTACGCTTATTGATGCGCTGAAATATGTACCAAGTTTGGAGGTGAGTTTGGGCAGTGATGGCTTTTACCGTGTTTCAATTCGCGGATCTAGAAAGGAGGGAAACATACTTTTTCTTATTGACGACAAACCAGTAAATGATTTCTACAACGGTAGGGCCCTTTTCGATATTCCTATTTCAATAGTCGATCGAGTTGAGATTATACGTGGACCGGGTTCTGCATTGTTTGGTACTAATGCGGTTGTGGGGGTGATCAATGTAAAAACAACCCGAAACAATAATGTCTGTGCTGCTGCTTCAGCCCATGGAGGAGCAGTAGCATCGGGAAATTTTTTACTCGAGCGAAAGGAAACCACAGCCAATTTTTCTGCCAGCTTTGTGCATAATTCAGTACCGAAAGTACGCATCGAACAAGACAAAGAGTTTGACCAGCCTTGGAGTGAAACCTACGCGTCGAAAAATTATTTGGCCGATCGTTGGAATAATGATCTTGTTGTCAACACTGGG